>JADLGZ010000134.1 GCA_020849075.1 Fimbriimonadaceae bacterium
GCGGACCAGGTGCTGGACGGTCTGGCGGCGATAGCTCGCAAGACGGGCTGTACATTCAATTGTTACAATATTCGGGGTAACGATACGGGTGCCGAATGCCTTGGATTGACCTCGGGCAACACAAGGGCTATATTGGAGTCATGCATTGCCTACGAAACGACGGCGCTTTGGCTGTCTGATTGCAATCCCTTGGAATTGTATCCGGACCAGTTCTTAGTTCAAGAAGCGTTGGAATGTGTAGATTTCTTAGTCGTCCAGGGCTCAAACCACACCAGTGCCATGCCCTATGCGTCCGTAATCCTGCCTTCGGCGGCCCCAGCGGAGCAGAACGGCACTTACATCAATGCCGAAGGGCGCCTGCAGCACGCTAAGGGCATGATTCCACCGCCGGGTGAGACCAAGTCAGGGTGGCGTATTTATAGTGAACTTTTGGCTCGGATCAATGGAGGGACTCCTTACTTCAATCCAGGCGAGATTTTGCAAGCAATTGCCTCCGAGTGCCCGTCCTTTGTTGGAGTGGGGGATGGCGATTTATTGCAGCGAGCCGTAGCGGGGAGGGCCCACTCATGAAGGACCTTGGTCAGGGTATTGAATGGCTATCCATTCACCAACCAACAACGCTGGCAGTGATTCGTGTCTTGCTCATGATCGTGCCCGTGCTAGTGATTGTTCCAGGGCTTATCTGGTACGAACGCCGACTTCTAAGTTGGATGCAGGACAGAATCGGGCCAAATCGGACCGGAACGATCACTCTTAAGAATGGGAAGAAGATCCGCACGTTTGGCTTGCTGCAACCGATTGCAGATGGGGTCAAGCTCTTCTTCAAGGAAGACATTACGCCAGCGGCGGTTGACCGGTTCCTTTACTTTCTATCTCCGGCAATCGCACTGTTCCCAGCGTTTGCCATTGGCGGCACCCTCCCTTGGGGGCCAGGGCATGGCATCTATGGCCTCCTAACACCCGTATGGGGGTCCGAGATCGGCCTTCTGTACCTGCTTGCGATCAGTTCTCTCGGGGTCTATGGGGTTGTCTTGAGCGGGTACGCATCCAACAACAAATATTCCTTGATGGGTGGCCTGCGGGGAGCGGCCCAGCTGATCAGCTACGAGCTGGCAATGGCGATGTCCCTTGCGAGCATCATTCTCGTGAGTGGTTCGCTGAAGCTGACAGAGGTTGTTTCGGCCCAGGAAGGGCCGTTGTGGGGCGTTGTTTACGGTGTTCAGAACTGGTTCATTTTCACGCCATTTGGCTTCGTGAGTGCAGTAATTTTCCTCATCTGCATGGTTGCCGAGACAAACCGCGTTCCGTTCGATCTTCCGGAAGCAGAAAATGAACTGATTGCGGGCTACCACACGGAGTACAGCAGTATGAAGTTCGCGGTGTACTTCATGGGTGAGTACGCGATGATGTTTATTTTTGGCGGGGTTTTTGGGGTCGTGTTCCTTGGCGGATACAACATTGTGCCGATACGATGGGACGCACTTGCTGGCTCTATGCCGGGCTATGGTGCAATGCACTTCATCCGCGACGCGAATTATTGGCTAGCCCCCCTCACTTTTCTGGCTAAATGTGCGGCAGGGATTACTTTCTACATCTGGCTTCGCGCAACCCTCCCGAGGCTGCGCTACGACCAATTGATGGCGCTCGGATGGAAGTTCTTGCTCCCCGCCGCGGTTGCCAATTTTATTGTGTCGGCGGCATGGATCATGGCTCAGAAGCTATGGGGTTGGCAGGGCGCGCTTGGGGCGTCAGTGGCGGCCATCATGATTACGGCAGGCCTGTACTCTGCCGTTAAGAGAGCCATGAACGCAGGCACCACGGCGATGGAGAAGCGGACCCTTGCCTTGGTAGAGGGGACAGAAACAGTGCCGTCAGTGCGGGCGGTGGAGTTGGTCTAATGGACATTAACCAGATTCCCATTCCGAACGTTAGCCCCAACTTGGTGATCGTTAGTCTCTTCAGCTTGATTGCGGTAGTGACAGGTATTGGAGTCGTTGCCTTCAATAATCCGATTCGCTCAATGCTTTCTCTCGTTGCAAACTTCTTCACCCTTGCCTTTATCTATTTCAGCATGGGAGCAGAAATGATGGGTATCCAGCAGATTGTGGTTTATACGGGCGCGATTATGGTGCTGTTCCTCTTCGTGATCATGCTGCTGAACCTGAGTACTGATAGCCTGACGATGACTCGCAAGTTTGATGTGAAGCCATTCCTTGCCGTACCAGTTGGTTTGGGCGTGTTCGCCCTGATAGCAAGTCAGATCCTCCTGCCCTTTAAGGACACCCGGACGCCAAGCGCTCCTGATGCAACAGCCGTCAGCGTGGGATGGGGTAGCCCTCAGGCTTTAGGTAGAGCGTTATTCACGGGCTACGTGTGGCCATTCGAGATTATCAGCCTGCTCCTCATGGTGGGAATTGTTGGCGCTATCCTATTGGCCCGGCGGAGGGTTGAAGCTTGAACGAAGTGCCTCTCCTTGCCTATTTGGGGCTTGGTCTGTTCATGTTTGTGACCGGGTCTATTGGCGTGGTCATTCGCCGCAACCCGGTGGTCGTTTTCATGTGCATCGAGTTGATGCTGAATGCCGTGAACTTAACCTTCTTAGCCTTTGCCCGCTATGCGCCCTCACCCCTCCTCCTCGAAAAGCAACCGGCTTGGATGGCGGGGCAAATGGCCGTCATTTTCGTAATGGCCGTTGCTGCGGCAGAGGTCGCAGTGGGGCTGGGCATCATCATGGCAATTTTCCGACTGAAGAACAAGGTGGACTTGGACGAGCTAAGTTCAATGAGAGGCTAACCGATGCAGAATCCTATCTTCAATCAAGTCTGGTGGATCATCGGTCTCCCGCTGATCGGCTTCCTCATTCAATGTTTCTTTGGCAAGAACATTATCCAGTCCCTCGGCGAGCCAAAGGGGAAGCGTGTCATGGGTTTTCTTGCCGTCGCGGCCATAGCATCTTCGTTTGCTTTTGGCGTTGCCATCATTCAAGCCCTAGCAGCGCTGGCTGACCACGACCGAGCGATCATTCAAACTGGCTTTGATTGGATGCGAATCGCCGGGATTTCGATCCCATTTGAGCTGCGCATAGACCCGCTATCGATGACGATGGTGATGGTGATCACCGGCATCGGGTCACTCATTCACTTGTACGCTACCGGGTACATGGCTGAAGAGAAAGACTATCCGCGATTTTTCGCCTACCTCAACCTCTTCGTTGCCTTCATGTTGATGCTCGTGCTGGGCAATAACCTCGCACTCCTCTTTATTGGGTGGGAAGGCGTCGGGTTGTGCTCTTACCTGCTAATCGGCTTTTGGTACAAGGACTTTGCTAACAGTATCGCCGCCAACAAGGCATTCATCGTGAACCGAATCGGCGACGTAGGCTTGTCCTTGGGCATGTTCCTAATCGTTGCCCTTCTAGCGAAGCAAGGTGTTGCTGACCAGCGATACCTCAGCTATGACGTGATCTTCAGTGCACTTCCCGATGTGATCGCCAAAGAACCTGTGTGGGCAACGGTCATTGCATTGTGCCTGTTCGTCGGGGCTTGCGGCAAGTCTGCCCAGTTCCCTCTGTATCTCTGGCTTCCCGACGCCATGGCGGGCCCCACTCCCGTATCCGCACTCATTCACGCTGCCACGATGGTTACCGCTGGGGTCGTACTGCTCACGCGGATGCAATTAGTGTTTATTGCCTCGCCTATCGCGAGCGCAGTAGTGGTCATTGTTGGCCTCTTTACGGCGGTCTTTGCTGCCCTGATCGCGTTTGGTCAAACGGACATCAAGAAAGTTTTGGCCTACTCCACAGTATCGCAGCTCGGGTTTATGTTCATAGCCTGCGGCGTCGGCGCGTACTGGGTCGGCATGTTCCACGTTATCACGCATGCATTCTTCAAGGCGCTTCTCTTCCTTGGCTCCGGTGCCGTCATTCACGCCATGGCCCACGATCAGGATATGCGCAACTACGGCAAGCTGCAAAAGTACATTCCGATCACTTGTGGCACGATGGTCATCGGTTGGATCGCGATTGCCGGTATTCCGCTCACTAGCGGCTGGTTCAGCAAGGAAGAAATCCTGCATGAGGCGCTTTTCAGTCAGCAAGCCATGCTCGGAAGCTTCAATGTTGGGCTCGCCGTGGGATGGGTTGGCTTTGTCGCTGCCCTGCTCACCGCTATCTACATGACGCGCATGATGATGCTGACCTTCTGGGGTGGACAAGAGCGTTGGCGTCTGATTCCCGCCAAAAATCACGATGAGCATCATGGTCAGGACGAGCACGGCGCACACGCTCACCACGAGGACCATGGACCAGACGAGCACTCCTTCTTCCTGACCGATGAAGAGATGGCGGCTCAGCCTCATGAGCACGAGCATCATCACGAGCTTGATGAGAATCATAAGCCGCATGAAGTTCCAGTAAGCATGTGGTTCCCCCTCGTTGTACTCGCGCTATTCTCGGCGGGTTCGGGACTCTGGCTTAAGGGTATTGACTGGCAACCCTTTAACTCATTACCAAAGGACCGACTTGAAAATTGGCTTGTTGAACATCCTCATGCCGCTAATCACGGGCACATTCAATACGGAGACCTAGTTCCGCACTTAGGATTCTGGATTGGAATTGTCGGGTTAACTCTGGGTGTGCTTTGGTACATGCGTGGCCTCCCCAAGAGCGAAGGTTGGGATATGGCGCGATGGAACCCGCTGCGACGTGCCGCTGGCAACCAGTTCGGATATGACGCGGCGATGATGAGCGCAGGAATTGAAGGCGGCGGAACACTCGGTAATTGGCTTTGGCGTACCGTTGATTCAAAGATTATTGACGGCGCCGTCAACGGAATCGGAGGCTTGCTAAGCGGCATGGCGAAGGGCTTTGGCTGGATCCAATCTGGCTACGCTCGAGGGTACGCGTTGATGATGCTAGTAGGGTGTGCTGGAATTTTGGGTTGGATTGTTTACGCGGTGAACAACTTCGGAGGAAAGGGATAGTGCCAATCCTCTCCTGGCTCATCTTCATACCTCTCATTGGCGCCGCTGCAATCGGCTTCTTGCCAAATGAGCGTAAGGATCTGGCGCGGGCAACGTCCTTGATCACAACGATCGTCACCTTTGCACTGAGCCTTGTGCTTTTCAAGCAGTTCAACGGTGAAACATTTAAGTTTCAGTTCGTTGAGAAGATTCCATGGGTCGAAAAGTTTGGGATTAGCTACCATCTTGGTGTGGATGGCATCAGCATTTGGCTAGTGCTTCTCACGACCTTCCTGATGGTGGTTAGTGTGTGGTTTAGCACCTATGTTAACCAAAAGGTTAAGGCGTACA
>JADLGZ010000135.1 GCA_020849075.1 Fimbriimonadaceae bacterium
AATCAGGGTGCCGAGTCCACGCCTGCTGGGCTCATTCCACACCGATCCGAATGCAGGAATCTCTCGTTGCAATGAACTTGATTGGCCTCGATGATGACGATTGCCGGTTCGGGGACTTGCCCGACGGCGGCTTCTTGTCAGACTTGCTGAGCATGGATTCGTGGGTTCATGATGTTCTTGAAGACACCATGGCTGACCGGTATGTCACTCCGGCCTTTGAACAGGGGCACTTAGACCATGATGCCTTGCATTATGCGGTTCACCGATGGACGGGACATCGCCATTGGGAGTTCCCGATGTACTGGCATTACGCACGAGTGTGGCAGCGGATCGGCGAATTCGCTGATCCGACGGGCGAAGAGGTCTGGCCTCTTGATGACGAGACTCTGGATCTGAAGCGGGAAATGATTCAGGTGTTTGAGAGCCAAACGGTAGCCCGCAACTTAGCGGGTTATGAGATTCTTGAACGGTTGAAGGGAGCTAGGCTAGGTCAGATGGAGAGAATGCGCCATGTTATTAAGCCCAACTACTCAGACCCTGTTCACCCTGAGCCCGCTCGAACGAAGATCATTAGGAGCCAACGCTGGAAGCAATGGGACAGCGGAATCCGACAATGGGTAGAGTCAGCCGGTGACCCAAACTGGACTTGATCGACTTGTTGCGAGCGGCTTCGACGAGCTTAAGGGGCGCCGAGTTGGCATCGTGTGCAACCAAGCCTCGGTAGCGAGAGACTTTCGCCATATTCTGGATCATGCAATGGACCATGTTGAGGTGCTGGCTGCCTTTGGGCCGCAGCACGGAATATGGGGGCACACCCAAGACAACATGATCGAATGGGAGGGGTACGAAGACTCCTCAACTGGGTTACGCTTCTACTCTCTTTATGGCGAACATCGGAAGCCGACACCCTCAATGCTCGAGGGTATAGATACTCTGGTCTTCGATCTTCAGGACGTCGGCGCTCGGTACTACACGTTCACATGGACGCTCCTGCTTTGCATGCAGGCTTGCGCCGAGTTGGGGAAGGAAATCTGGGCATTGGATCGCCCGAACCCGATTTCGGGGGTGAATCCGCAGGGGACGGTCCTAGAACCAGCCTATGCTAGCTTTGTTGGCCTTGTGCCTCTGCCGATGCGCCACGGACTCACAATTGGCGAGCTGGCCACCCACTTCATGCGTGAGAATGTCCCGGATATTGACCTTCATGTTCACCGAATGGAGAATTGGCACCGAAGAATGGCATACGAAGAGACCAATGTTTCGTGGGTGAACCCGTCACCCAACATGCCAGATACGGAAACGACTTGGGTGTACCCGGGAATGTGCCTGCTTGAGGGCACGACAATCAGCGAAGCCCGGGGTACCACCAGACCTTTCCTGCAGTTCGGGCACCCAACTTTTGACAGTCGACACCTTTGTGAGTTGCTGAACCAGGAGGTGTCGCTGAAAGGTGCCGTTTATCGCCCAATTAGTTATCAGCCAACCTTCCATAAGTTTACGGGCGAGATCTGTCAAGGAGCCTTTATCCATGTGGTGAATAGGCAGGAGTTTGATGCGACATTGGCAGCAGTGGCCATCCTAAAGCATGCATGGGAGATAGGCGCCTGCCAATGGCTGGATCCGCCCTACGAGTATGAATACATCAAGTTACCGATAGATATTCTCAATGGGAACGCCTGGTTGCGAGCAGCAATTGAAAGTGGTAGCGACCTTAGGGACATAGAAGCCCAAATGATGGCGGAATGTGAAGCATTTGAGCCAACTAGGCAGGCTGCATTCCTCTATAATTAGGGTGAGGCTCTAATGAAACTATGCATGGCAGTCGTCCATAGCCGCGATAAGGGTCGGGTTGCTGATGAGTTAACCGAAGCAGGCTTTAAGTTCACTATCATTGGTAGTACCAGCGGCTTCTTGCGCGAAGGCAACACCACGTTTTTGGTCGGTATTGAAGATGAGCAGCTAGCCAAGCTTCGTTGTGTTATTGATACAAACTGCCATCTTCGTGATCAGATGGTGGATGCGGGGCCGATGGAGACCGGTCCTCAGGGCGGTTTTATCCAATCGCCAATCAAGGTGCCCGTCGGAGGCGCAATCTTATTTGTTCTCAATGTCGAAGAATTTCACCGCTATTGAGGGGATCCTGCGGGACCCGGATCGGACCCATGCTGTATTGCTGGCGGGGCATGAAGGCAGCGATGTCATGCACTCTGCTCGGCTGCTGGCTCAAGGATGGCTTTGCGAAAGCTCTACTCCCCCCTGCGGAGAGTGTAAAGCTTGTCGCTCACTTGAGTCGGGAACCTGCGTGGACTTTCAGATAATTGAGCCAACGGGGGCGAGCCGAAACATTCTCCTAGGAGCGATCGTGCCGTTAGAGGGTGAGGTTCCAGAAACAATCCCCTTGGCGCAGTTTTTTCGTACCAGTCCCCTCGCCTCGAGAAGAAAGGTCGTGATCATAAAGGATGCTGACCGAATGAATCCGCGTGCGGGTAATGCGCTCCTAAAAATGTTGGAGGAACCGCCAAAGTTTGGCAAGTTCATTCTGACAACGGGGTCGGTCAGCCGGCTCTCGACAACAATCGTGTCCCGATGTATGAGTATCCTGTGCCCGTTACCTGATAAGGCTACATTGAATGAGAGGTTTGGCCACCTTTCCGAATTGGAGGGCCTATTTGGTGAGGGCGCTCTTGAACGGGTGGCCCTTATTCGCGAACAAGCCGTGAGCTTTGAGGAGTTGGAAAAGACCTTTAGTGATCTAAAGTCATCTCCAAGGGGAGCTGCGCTCAAGCTCGCAGAGCAACTTAGATCTCATGGGGAATCCCTCGGTGAGAAGCTCGGGGTTGGCACCCGTCAGGGTAACGCGGAGGTCCTTCGGGCGTTAGGTAGGTGGTGGCTATCCCAAGATGCACCTGACTCTAGTGAGTTGGCAACGATCGCAGACAGCCATCGCGCCGTCCTTGGCAATGGGAGCGCCCCTGCCATTTTCGATGCCCTAGTTACGCACTTGATGCGTAAACGGGAACTTAGTCCAAGTTCAGCCACGTACCATTAAGCAGTGCATTCTCTTTCGATGACCCCGACTCAAGCGCAGCGGCCGGATCCGGCGGCGTTTGAGTCCTATATGAGAGCATCACATCGGCAGGTCTACGGGCTAGCCTTGCGCTTGACGGGTCAATCATCAGATGCCGAGGATTTGGTCCAAGAAGCCTACATTCGTGCTTACCGATTCTTCTTTCGGTATGACCCCGGTCTTCCCTTCACCAGTTGGATGTATCGGATTCTCACAAACATCCACATAGATCACAATCGCCGGAAAAGTCGCATTAAGGCGTCGAGCCTTGATAATGCGGGCTTGGATGGGGAAACGGCCTGGGAAGTAGCCGACGAGAGCGCGGGCCCCGACAAACTAGTCTTGGAAGGAGAACTAGACGATGCCCTTCAACTAGGGCTCCTTTCCATGTGCTCGGAGTTTCGATTGGCCGTTGTCTTGGCCGATGTGGAAGGTATGGCCTATGAGGAGATTGCAGAAATCATGCAAACATCCATTGGTACCGTGCGTTCCCGAATTCATCGCGGGCGTAAGCAACTGCGCCGATACCTTGATCGTGAATATCCAGGGCGATTCTGCGAGGTAAACGCATGAATTGTCGAGGCTTTCGAAACAGGGTAGCTCAGTATGCGGATCAGGAGCTATCCGGCAGAGAGATGTTGGCGATGCAACACCATTGCCGTAATTGTGAAGGATGTGCGGCTGAATTACGCCGAGAGCAAGAGCTCAAGAGCATGTTGGCGTCCATGAAGGTCGTGGAGCCATCCTACGGGTTTGAAGATCGCCTATGCGCTGCAATCAATGCTGAGGGGCAACCCAAGTGGGAGTCGGCTTGGAGGCCGTGGCGAACTGCCGCAGTGGCCGCTGTCGCCGGGGCTGCCCTTGTCTTAGGGTTACTGAGATTTTTTGATCGGCCAACTCCCGTTGCAAAGTCAGATTTTATTGATTTCGGTGCGGACCAAGTCGTCCAGGGTACTCAGGATCCCTTTGGCGGTGGCCCGGTCATTACGGTGAGTAGTGGCAACCCATAGTCGCTCCCTCGCCATTGCGTTCGCGTGCTGTGCTTGTACAGCGTGGGCCGGGTCGTCAATTGATGTCCTGCGCAAGGCGCTTGACTCCCGCCGCTCCACAGTCGCGAGCTTGATCCAGGTGCAATCTGCCTTTGAAGGGGCGGAACGAATTGTCACCAAAGTTGAGTACGACGGCAAGGGGAGAAGCCGCCGAACGATGCTCCAACCGCTCCGTATGCAGGGCCATGTCTATATTGACGATGGCAAGAGTGTCACGACAATATTGCCCGATTCGCAAACTATAAAGACGATCGCATCTCGTCCGCTATCTAATGATTTTCGCCTCGAACTAATCGGTAAGAACTATCAGCTTAGTTCGGTAAAGGGTGATAAGATCGCGGGCCGCACAACGATCAAGATTTTTTGCCGACCAAAGGCGAGGGAGATGCCTTCACGGCGGATCACAGTTGATCAAGAAACCTACATCCCATTACGAGTCGCGTCCATTTATCAAGGTAAGGAATCCGTTCTCCTGGATACCTTGAGCTTCGAGACGCCAAAGGAAATGCCTAGTTCCTTGTTTACGGCGCCAAGTTCGAGTCGAACCAAGGTAGTCAAGATCCCCAGCCCTGTGCGAGTTAAGGACGAGGTTGCCGCGGCCGAATATGTTCCTTTTCAGCCGTGGGTGCCCCAAAATATTCCACTAGGGTTTGCCGTTGAATCACTAGAAGTGTTGTTGGCTGGTAAAGGCAGTGTCCTAGCTTTACGTCTAACGGATGGGTTCAATATGGCAACTATCTATCAGTGGGATGCGAACTTTGAGTCTCATTTCCCGCACTCGAGCCTAGTGGCGTCGCGGAACTTACGATTCTCGTTGCTGGGTGATCTACCTGACGCGATCAGAGGAAAGCTAAAGGAATACCTTTGCAAAGGCGCAATGGCGCTCTGAGGTCCTAGTATGGGAACCTGCTTCTAGGCGCATTCGTTACGCATTATGTCCTTCAATTCCTGAGGAGGAACTCTAACACAAGATGAACAGCAACTTCTTCCGACATCCTGCTCTCTGGAGCGCAGTGGCCTTCGTCGCAGGTGCCCTAGTTTTTCAAGCTGGGCGCGCCAATGCGCAGATTCCCCTTCTCGCGCCAACGCCGCCAGCCATTACTTCGCGACAAGCCAGCTACGTCACGGAAGGATCGCCTGCCAACTTGGCTCCCGTGACGTTGAAGCAACTTGATCAGCAGTTTTCCGATCTAGTTGACCGCATTGGGTCTTCGGTCGTCCACATCCGCACTGGGGAGCAACAGCAGGGTGGAATGATGACGGGTGCTCAAGGATCGGGGGTTATTGTGCGACCGGATGGGTGGATTGTGACCAACGACCACGTCGTGAATGGTTCAAAGCAAGTTACCGTGATTCTTGCCAACGGAAAGGAGTATCAGGGTAGGGTCATTGAGTCCCAAGATGACAACAATGATATCGCCGTCGTCAAGATTGAAGCCAAGAATCTGCCGGTAGCGAAGTTTGCTGACAGTGGGAAAGTTCGGCCTGGTCAGTATGCAATAGCCGTCGGCGCACCATTTGGGCTTGAGAATACGGTCACCATTGGGCACATCAGCGCATTGAGCCGCGAAAACCAAGCGGGGAGCCCGATGGGTGAAGTGCGTAGCTATCTGGGCATGATTCAGACCGACGCCCCCATCAATCCAGGTAATTCGGGTGGACCACTATTGAATATTGATGGTGAGGTGATTGGTATCAACACGAGCATTGCGACCCAGAATAACGCGGGGATCGGTTTTGCAATTCCTAGTAGCCAGGCCGCCTTCGTGTCCGATCTGCTCATTAACAATAAGACTCTCAAGCGCGGTTACCTGAACATTGGTCTGGAGTCGTTGAAGCCGTATGAACTTGAAGAGCAGCATCTTGCGGGAGGCGTTCGGGTAGCTGCTGTAATCCCGGGCGGCGCTGCTGCTAAGGCAGGCCTTAAGGAGAAAGACATCATTACGAAGGTCGGAAGCTATGCAGTGAAGAATGATCAAGACCTTCTAAACTCAATGCTACGATACGCTCCGGGCGAAACGGTCGCGGTTCAGGTCGTACGGGATGGCCAGACAATCTCAAAGGATGTGAAGATTGACGCCAAGCTGACTCAGCCAGTGGCCCAGGCTAACCCGTCTCAGCCTCCCCAAGGTATGGACATACCCAACTTCCCCGATTTCAATTTTGAGGACTGGTTTGGACGCAACAGAGATCGAGCCGAGCGTCAACGGGCCGAGGAGCAGCCGAATCGAAAGGTTGGTGAGCCAGCAAGGCTTGGTGTTCAATTCACAGAAGTAACTTCCGAAGCCAGGGCGACGTACCAATTACCTGCCGGGACCAAGGGGGCGGTAGTAGTTTCCGTGGAGGCCGGCTCGGTGGCTTCAAGGCTCGGCCTAAAGTCTGGTGATTTAATCACTCAACTGGGTGACAAGGCAATCGAAAAGGGGACTGACCTAGTCGAGGCCGTAAAGAAGTTCAAGGTCGGCGATACGACTCAGATCACATTTACGCGCTATAGCGGTAAGAATAACGTTATGCAAATGTCGCAGACGGTCGCTTTTTAGCCGGCAGGTGAGCAAAAAGGCCAGTATCAGTCCTTGGTACTGGCCCTTGTTTTGAACCTAAGATGCGAAAAAGTCGAAAAAGACCAAAAAAAGTGCTTGCTAGGAATCTCCTTTTCCTGCATAATCGTCTTGGGTTACAGCAGGTTCAAATGAACTAAGCTGAAACTGAAAACTCAGTAGTGAGGGAAGACTATGAAATTCTACGATCTAAAAACGCGCGAACATGTTGACATCCCGGAAGGGAAGATCCAGAAGAAGAAAATCGTTCGCAAGACGAAGTCCGGCGAGCAAGTTCGCCACCAGTTGATCGGTGACCATGGCGGTCGCTCGGTCTACAAGTTCGTTGGCAAAGCCGATTACGACAAGCTCAACGTACCCGAAGTCAAGTAACTGACCTTCGTTTCTCGTCATCACGGCTTTCCGCTTTGCGGGAAGCCTCTTTCTTTTTGAACTTGTGCGCTCTCCATGCGTCTTGACCATTATGCAGATCACCTCGGATCGGGATAAGGTAGCTCACCTGCTACGACGCTTTGGCCTCGGGGCCAGTGAAGCGGAGCTTGAATACTACGTTCCGAAGGGTGTAGCTGGCACGATAGATGCCTTACTCAATGCCGATGGTGCTGATGGATTTGGCGTAGACCCTAGCCGATTTGCCCCGCCCAACAACAAGGTCGTCAATATGCGAAGCGCTGAAGCCTGGTGGGTGAGTCGGCTACTCATTACGCAACGACCTCTGGTGGAGAAGTTGACTCTCTTTTGGCATGACCACTTTGCCACCAGCGCTGAAAAGGTCGATGCCGCCGTGCCCATGATTGCCCAGAACGAGAAGATTCGGACCTTCGCTCTCGGGCGATTTGAGGACCTCCTTCTTGCTATGAGTAAGGATCCGGCCATGATCTACTGGCTGGATAATCAGCTCAACAAGAAGGGCAAGCCCAATGAGAACTTCGCTCGTGAGGTCATGGAGCTGTTTACGCTTGGGATTGGTCATTACACCGAGAAGGATGTACAGGAAGCCGCGAGGGCCTTTACGGGCTGGGGCTACGGGCGACGCGCGAACGGTCGACAGATCACTCAAGAGTCTCGTATTCCACGCGGTGGCGTTACCTACGTTTTTGACCCGCAACAACATGACGATGGCGCAAAGGCGCTCCTAGGTAACAAGGGCAATTTCACCGGGGAGGATGTGATCGGTATTCTGAGCGGGCAACCCCAAACCGCGACCCATATCGCCGAGAAGATGTGGGAGTTCTTCGCCTACGAGGGCCCAGATGAAAAGCTTGTGAGCCGGTTGGCGGACAAGTATCGAAACAATGGGCTACGGACATCGGTTCTGGTGAGGGCCATCATGGAGTCTCCTGAGTTCTATTCTGAGAAATGCGTCAGGCGACTCTATAAGAATCCGGTGGACTTCTGCATTGCAACCCTGCGTTCCCTTGGTATTGGTAATCACCTCAAGTCAGCGCTTTCGCAGGACCTCGATGAGCAACAGCAGAGAGGTGTTCTCGCTGTGACAGGGCAAATTGCAAGCTCAATGAAGTCCATGGGCATGCAACTTTTCTATCCGCCTGATGTTGCTGGCTGGGATTGGGGGGAGGCCTGGATTAGTACGTCTACGATGGTGGAGCGCATGAAATGGGCCGATAGGATCTTCGGGCAACGCAGCATCTTCCGTCAGCCGCTGTACCGGGGGCCGCTCATGGAAGCGATTGCTGGTTTTGACACTCCCGAAGCCTTCACGACGAATTTGTGCTCGCTCTTCGATGTTCCAGCTGTGCCTAGCAAGTTGTCAGCATTGTCAAAGGCGGCAAGGAAGGGCAACCTGCAAAGGGATCCAATGGGTGTGGCAACTAATGTTAGTCGCCTAATCTTCTGCCTTCCAGAGTTCCAATTCGCCTGAAGTAAACTCTCGCCAATGACAATTGACGA
>JADLGZ010000136.1 GCA_020849075.1 Fimbriimonadaceae bacterium
GAAGTTAGCGAATGGGAACCAGCAAGGGCCCTGTTTGCCGGGCCCGATGGGTTGGACTTCTACCGGAAGTTAGCCGAAGAAGCCCACCTCCAGCTCACCACAGACGGGTGGCTACTCACCGAACTGGGCGACGGACAAGCCGCCGCTGTCGAATCAATGTTCAATGGCAATCACAAGCGCCTATGGACTGACTTGGGCGGGATGATTAGGGTCCTCGGTGTTCGATTCGGCTGATCCCGAGCGGCTCTCGCGAGAGTAGGCGATCAGTTCCAAGGCAATCGTGAGCAGGACAGGCCCCGCAATGAGGCCCACCGGCCCGAATGCCAAAATCCCCCCCAGTAAACTAAAGAAGATCCCGATATAGTGAAGGCCGACTTGTTCACCGATGTACTTCGGGCGCAAGAAGTTGTCAATATTGCTGATGACGACGAACCCCCAAACGATCAGGAAGGCCCCTTGCCAAATCTTTCCTTGAGACAAGAGGGCGAGACCCCACGGTACATAAACGATTGGGGCGCCAAGGAGGGGGATAATACACAGCACAAAGGTCGCGAACGCCCACACCAACCATCCATCGACCCCGGCAATGGCGTACCCAATCCCGCCCGCAATGCCCTGCACTATAGCCACGAGGACGACACCGATAAACACTGCCTTGATCGTTTGCTGGACCCGGCCAAGAATGCGCCGTGTCCAGTCTTCCGGCAAGGGCATCATTTCGATGGTTGGTTGCAGGAGCTTGTGGCCGTCCCTGAGCATGAAGAACATCGTCAGGAACGAGACCACCATCATCACGGCACTGACCGCAAAGGCTGCGGCCCCTTTGGTCACGGGCCCGGTCACTCCACGGGCAATCTCCTGTCCGTTCTCTCGTGCGTATTGTTCGACGCTGAAGTCCACATTGAACTGCCTTAGCGTCGGCTGGATGGCACCGTCTATTGACTTACCCAACCTCGTGACAGGCGTCTCCTTCTGGGAAGATACAACCGCAGGCTCCACGTGCCGCTCAAAGTCATCGGTCACGCCTTTGAATTGTAGAAAGACGAGTAGGCCAACCAAGCCGAGCGGTATGGCCACCAAGACGATCGTTGAAAGGATGGTGAGCAATGCACTGACCGTCTCCGAGACCCGGTTACAAAAGCGCCGGTAGATGGGATAGGTGAGCACGCTAAGAACGACCGACCACATCAGAGCTTGGGCAAACGGGGCCAGCACCATGGCCACGAGCACGAGCACCACCGCCACAAGGGCCCAAAAGCCGTACTTTTTTACTTGGCGCTCAAGTTCGTTTGCTTCCATGCGTGCCTTTCCTACTGGCTCTGAGGAGAGGACGTTGCACTACTCCGCAAAGCGGCGCACCATCTCTCTAGCCTTGTCTTTGTCATCCGGCCCCAACTGGCCCTCAATAACCTGATCCATCAGAAGATGAAGGACATCACCTACCCTAGGCCCAGGGCCTATGCCGAGAATCTCCATCACTTCTTCACCGGTGATTGGGGCTCTAATCTTCTCGGCTGGCGTTTCAGCCGCTACCTCCTCGAGGCGGTGGCGAATGGCCTGAACATCAAGGGTCTTGACCCCAGGTCGAAGCGCCTTGGCATCCGCCTCGACCAAAGCTAAGAGCCGATCCATTTGCCCGTTGAGGTCGCGAATCAGCCGCCGGGCCGCTGGCGCAGTTAAGGTTGACGCCGTACTCAAACGCATGTGGTTCTTGACGAGGGTAGAGACAGCATCAATGGTGTCGTTGTTGAAGCGCAACCGGCGTAGAATTTTGCGCACCATGTCGGCCCCGACCACTTCATGAGAGAAGAATCTCGTCTCGCCCCGGACGTCCACACACCGCGTGCAGGGTTTGCCAACATCATGGAAGAGGCACGCCAAGTTAAGAATGAGATCGTCCGATGCCGCATTTTGAATCACCAGCAAGGTGTGATGCCAAACATCGAGGTGATGCCATTTGCCCTGTTCAACCCCTTGCAATTCCATAAGTTCTGGCGCGATGAATTGCATGAGCCCGAAGTCCATCAGCTCCTGTAGGGCCAGGGGCCACCTAATGAGCTTACAGAACTCATCGCGAATACGTTCGGCACTGATCGCCTGTAGCCTCAGGGCCTCATGACGAAGCGCCTCCTCCAATTCCATCTCGTAACTAAAGCCAAGTTGGTGGCGAAATCTGACAGCCCGAAGCATCCGAAGCGGATCGTCAAAGAGCGTTTGCCTCGGCTCCCGTGGTGTTCGCAGGACATGGTCGTTTAGATCCTGCTGACCCACGTTCAAGAGATCAAGAAGACGCCCATCATTTAGATTCACCATGAGCGTATTGCAGGTGAAATCCCGCCGCTGAGCGTCATCGGTGAGCGTTCCCAGTTCCACGAAAGGCTTTCGCGATGTAGGGTCGTAAGTCTCTTGGCGAGCTGCGACAAACTCAAACCGAGCTTGATTCAAGTTCACGCCAGCGGTACCAAACCGAGGAAACACCGCAAGTCCCGCGGCCCCATTTTCTCCAAGCCATGCCGCCAAAGCTAATGCATCTCCCTCAAGCACAAGGTCGAAGTCTGACCCCAATGTCCTCCCTAACAGCGCATCTCGAACGCAACCCCCTACTAGCCACACACTGCCTGCCCATGGCGACCGCTCAACTAGAGCGGCGAGCGATCTCACTGCAGGGTGGGCGAGCAATGCCTCCACATTCATAGCTTACACAGGTAAAACCTTCGTCATGTTTGCGACCCGATTTGATGGCGACAAGAAGTTTAGGTTGGATGACATTCAGACCGATGCAAACGGGGGCCTTGAGAAAGAAGAGGGCGAGGCGAGGGGGGCTGAACTGGGAAAGAGGATCGGCGAGCTTGCGGACCTCATGTATTACGCTGGCCAGCATCCGCTGCTCATCGTCTTGCAGGGAATGGACACCAGCGGGAAGGACGGTACGATCCGATTCCTACTCAATTACCTAAATGCGCAAGGAACTGATGTTGAGCCGTTCAAAGTACCGACCCCTTGCGAACTGAATCATGACTTTCTTTGGCGCTGCCACCAGAACACGCCACAACGCGGATCCATAACGATTTTCAATCGCTCCCACTACGAAGATGTGCTTGTCGTACGCGTGCACAAGCTGACGGACGAGGCCCGTTGGAAACGACGATACTCCCATATCCGTAACTTCGAGGCAGCACTCAGCGACAACGAGACAATTATCGCCAAGTTCTTCCTACACATCAGTAAGAAAGAGCAGGAGGAGCGGCTCCTCGCTCGCGAAGCGGAGACCGAAAAGGCTTGGAAATTGAATGTGGGTGACTGGAAAGAGCGCGAGTTTTGGGGTGATTACCAGCGTGCCTATGAAGATGCAATCAACGAGACCGCAACGGATGACGCACCTTGGTATGTCATCCCCTCAGACCGGAAGTGGTACCGAAACCTAGCCATTGCGGAAACCCTCGTTCAACTCCTTGAGCGCCATGAAAGCACTTGGCTGGAGAGGCTGGAAAAGATCGGTACGCAAGCGAAGGCTGATCTCGCAACATATCGCAGCGAGACCAGCTAGTCAATTACTCATCGGAGTTGCCAAAGTTGGCAATGACAATATCGATATCTGCGGCATCAACTTCTGATGATCCATCCATGTCGGTCATAGTGCCGGAGCCGCCGAAGTCCGCGATGACCATATCAATATCAGCAGCATCCACTTCACCGCTATCGTCTGCATCCCCATTCTGCGTCGTGAAGTTCACGTTGCTCGCCCCCGAGCCCGTGATGTTAACGGACGGGTTTCGGTCTCGTAGCCAGTGCTGGATATCCACGCCTATGTCAAACGACCCGGTACCCAGAGAGCCCGGAACCGTTACTGAGTAATTCCCACTAGCATTTAATGTGCCGCCAACCGTCGCCAGTGGGGTCACTCCACCCGGAGCAAAGAACCGCACCAAGATCGGACGCCCGTTCGGGTCACCCACAAAGTCCAATAGGTTCACGTGACCGGATAGAGTTCCTGCTTGGCCAATGAACGATAGGGTAGCGGGCTGGCTGGTCACCTGACCGCAATTCGAACTGACAACGCAATAATAGTCGCCCGCATCGCCCTGCACCGTATTCAGAACGGCCAAGGTCGGCGACGTAACCCCAATGTAATGGGTCCCGTTGGTTGGTAGTGGCTGCGCGTCCTTGTACCACATGTAGGAAAGGTTTGCCCCTGCCGCCGTTATCTGGAAGATCGCGGTCTGCCCAAGCTGGACCTGCTGATCGTCTGGGTCATCGGTGATGCTGACGGGATTCAACGATTCATAGGTAAACCGAATGTTCCAGTCGCCCGTTGGGCGTACAAAGGTTGGCAACGATGCGAACGTGCTCCAGCCCGAAGGGGCCCCGC
>JADLGZ010000137.1 GCA_020849075.1 Fimbriimonadaceae bacterium
AAACCGGCCGCTACAAAGGCTTGCGCGGTGGCACCATGGTGTCGCCGGACCCCTATTCGCAGAGCCTGGTGGTAAAGCCGGATGTTGCCAACCGGCAGATCGAAGCCGAGCGTGCGGCGCCGGGCGAGTCATCGGGAGCAGGCGCACCGGGGCAACCGGGACAGGGCGGGGAACCTCAGCCAGGCGGAGAATCGCCAGCCGCGACCGTCACCCGGCCGAAGCGCTTTCACGGCTCGGCCGCCCTCGACCCCACCCGTGTCGGCCGCGATGCCGGCAGGATTGCCGAAGAGGTTATTTCACACTTGGCCGGTCTGGTCGGCGCCACCGTGACCGTGACCATCGAGATCGAGGCAAAGATTCCTGACGGCGCCCCCGATAACGTGGTGCGCACGGTGACCGAAAATAGTAGGACATTGAAGTTCACTGATCACGGTTTCGAGAGGGAATAGTTACCCCGTAGATAGGCGTCAACAACTCACGACTTGCGAATTTGCAACAACGCTCACTCTCGGCCTGAAGCGAACACGCAGGGAACACGCGGTTGAGTAGATACCGTCCTGAGCAAAGACCCCTCTAAAGTTAGCGGCGCCTTCTCTTCCCCGGCCAAGGCAGGTCGCCAGTAAGCTCAGCGAGATCCTCGTCCTCCTCAACACGTCGACCGAAGCGGTCGAATTCATACTTTGGGAGAATTTCTTCCTCGAACCAAAGGAGCGAAGTCGTTGTGTCGCTGCTCTGGTAGTGACGGCATATTTCGTTTAAGTCTAAGCCTGATTCCCATTCCTGGAACCAGATATCTTGGGCAACGATGTCCGTATCAATTTGGCTCTGACCGTCTGTACGTAACCTATATGCAACTGATCCTTGGGGGATTGGCATCCGCGGAGAAATCCATGCTTTCACACGTCGCAGGGCCGTGGAGCGAGCTGCGTATCTCACTGTCCCGCACTCCATCGTAACAAATGCGCATGGGAGCGCTGATAGTGTGGCATAGCGCGATGCGGCAGCGGGATAGGAGCACCCGAACTCGCTTGCCATGAATTTGATCACAGCGACCGATGGCTCTTCCTTCGGAACAGCCGCAAGCCACTGTTTGTAAGGCATCAAGAGTTCAGCGGCAAACCAGTCGCAGGCAATTTCGTTAGGATGGCGCTTCACATACGACCATGACGGTACGCCGTCGTGGCTTGATGACAGACCTAGGATCACGTGGGCACTTTCGTGGCAGATAGTATAGCGCTGACGTTCAGAGGGCTCGCATGAGTTGACTGTGATGATGTGTTTGCCGTCAGGCCGGGTAAGCGTCGTTCCAGATTCACCTACCTCCATTTCCTCTTTCCGGAGGATGGCATTTGCTGCATTCAAGTAAACGGACAGGTCGTCTCGGATATTCCGCAAATCCAGGGGGGCGATGAATGATCGAGCCCGCTGCTGTACATCCGCCTCATCCATTGGTTATTCATTTCCTGCACTAAGCGCACGCCGCACACGTTCTATAAGAACGCTTGGGGTTGGGCGGGCAGTGCCGCGATGCCGAACGCCGGCCGCCATCGAGAACTCCTCGACGGTGACGTTTGGATCGTCAAGGCAATATTCCACGAGATCCTCCCACGCGTCACTATGCTCTACAAGCCATTTCACCATGGCGGCGTCGCGTGGATTTGCCTTAAGGGGGGAGAGACTTGTTGCTATGAGTTCCGGGGAGGGGTTCGTCTTCTCGCCTTGCTCTAGCCGATAGATATATGCGTGATCAATGTCGGCAAGCCTACCAAGCTCTCGAATCGACAATGTTCGTCGCTCGCGCAATTTGCGAAGGGCGGCACCAAGGCCAGATTGCATTTGTTGGATTCTCCTCATTTGATGAATGCGGTACGCGGAAAGTAGCCGCGGCCGGCTGAATCGGGTTAAGCAAAGCTATCGAGCATTACGCAGGTGCGCGTACCCCTAGCTTGACGCGGGGAACTTCTAGGAGTAATGTGTTGTCCAAGCAGACAACGGTACTTAAGTATCGCGAGACACGGGTTCACTTTTAAGTGACTAACATGAGTTGCTTGTATAGACAGCAAATCTACGCCGAATCCGTCCGATGTGCAAGTCCGTTGATTTGACTCAACTTTGTCGAAAGGAATCAGCATCATGAGTGATATGAAATCTGCAGAAGCTCCGGGGCACACCAAGACTTACTCGATCATTGTGAATGGCCGTCCGCGCGAAGTCAGCGACCACAAACTCACGTATCTGCAGGTCGTGCAGCTTGCGTACCCTGGTGAAGTTCCAACCGAAACGATCGTGTTCACGGTTACATACTCTAACCCGCATGGACACGATGGTTCCCTTACCGAAGGGCAATTCGTGGTTGTTAAGAACGGGATGATTTTCAATGTCCGAAAGACTGATCGGTCGTAGTGCAGATCTCAAACGCTTGCGCGACGAGGGGTATGAAGTAGAGGTACGGCACGGCTTCCTTGTAGTGCACTCGGTGCCGTACGTAAACGCTCAGAAGCAGGTCGTTCTTGGCACGATAGTGACCGACCTTACTCTCAACAACGACAAGACCGATAAACCGGCAGACCATCAGGTTTGGTTTGCGGGCGATCATCCTTGCAACAGCGATGGGACGACTATCACCCAAATCAAGCACACAACCTCGACGACGACGCTCTGCGATGGGGTCATCGTGCAGCACCGGTTTTCGTGCAAGCCGCAAATCGGATACCCCGATTACCATGCAAAGATCACTCGATACATCGAGATCATTCAAAACCAGGCGAAGGCGGTAGATCCAAAGGCAGATGCGCGGACTTTCAAGCCCATCTCCTCATCCGATGAAGATTCGGTATTCCTGTACACGGACTCGGCTTCGAGCCGTGCAGGGATCGCCAATGTCACAAGAAGGACTGCCATGGCCAAGCTAGCAATCATCGGCTTGGGTGGTAGCGGAGGATATGTACTCGATTTCGTGGCCAAGACCAACGTCCGGGAAATCCATTTATTCGATGGCGACGTTTTTCTCCAGCACAACGCATTCCGCGCTCCGAGCGCCGTTTCACTTCAAGAACTCGACGTAAGGCCCAAGAAGGTGGACTACTTCGCTAGGCTATACGGTCAGATGCGACGTGGGATTTTCACGCACCCGGATTATGTAACCGAAGAGAATGTTGAAAATCTCGCCGGTTTCGACTTTGCCTTCATCTGCGTGGATAAACCCGCCGTACGCAAGCTCCTCTCAGAATACCTAACAAAAGCCGTATCCGTCCGGCCGCCAGCACCTCCCTAAGAGACGCGCAGACGAGCAGAATCAGCGAGGCTTCCAGAGGTGCGGCAGCAGGGAATCGAGTTCGCGCGCCTTGGCGGAGGGCAGGCGCGTCAGCACA
>JADLGZ010000138.1 GCA_020849075.1 Fimbriimonadaceae bacterium
ATGGGTGCCCACTTCCGTGGCCGGGACAAATCTCCCTTCATGTGTGGCATTGATAACCGCGCCGCCCATCGTGTCATTCATTTTCCCAACTACGCGCGGCGCGACTATCCGTGAAAGTAACAATCACTGCGAAAGCTCCGCGAACTGCCTGTTTCTTTCATCATACACAAATGCGCCGGAAAAGGCGAATCGCGATCAACGAAGATGGGCACGCGCACGCCCTCACCTTCTCTGTCTACCGCCGCGTTCCCGTGCCTGCTGACCCGCTGTGCGACGGGAGGCCAGGGTGAATGGACATTGGGTGCCATGGCTAGCGAGTCGCCCATCACTCATCTCTCTTCACAAAGCTCGCCCCGACTCGATAGCCGTGAAAATCTTGGAATCCACCACTCAAGAAACTCCTAAACGGTCACCCATTTCAAGCATCTTACACCCACACCCTCACCAAGACAACACTGGCATCGCTCTGGTCGCAGAGACCCACCACCTCCGCTAGGCTAGGCGCTGTCAGTGGCACCCGAGAACTCAAATTCACTGGGGCACCCATAAGTGGGCCCCCACGCAGGCTGCTTCGTGCCCGAGAGGAGAGGACGCCACCTCCTCTGGATTCGCGGCGAACCAAGGCGACTTCATGACCCGCCTCAGCCACCACAACCCCCAAACGTGCCTTAGGAAGCGCCCGCGAGTGGCTGGCCCATCTTAGAGTCGGCCACTCCGGTTTCCAGGTACTTCTCGCCCATCACCATGTTGACTACCTTGATCTGATTGATCTTGTACTTGCGAGGCCGCGGCGAGATGTAGTTACACTCGATTTTCTCACTAAAGTCATACTTCGGTCCTTGAGCGGTGTAAGTGCATTTCGTTGTGCAAAGCCATTTCTCGTCGTCCCGTTCGGGTGTGTCCATCTTGAAGTGCGCCCCGCGGGACTCCTGTCGCTCGATTGCTCCACCGACGATTGCCTCGGCCTGAACGATCATGTGCTGAAGCGTTCGCGTAAACGGAACGGCTTGGTTGGTCCATGCGCTGTCGTCAATCAAGTTGCATTGACCGGCCCGTATCTTCAGGTCGCTCAATTTGGCTTTGGTCATTTCGAGATCCTTCTGCGTTCGCCAAATGCCGCAGCCATCCCAAACCACTTGATTGAGGTCGGCGAGAACCGCATAGGGGTTCTCTGAACCATTGGATTTGTTCAGCAATTCGTAGCGTTGCTGTTCGGCCGAGCGGAACTCTTCCGCTAATGAGGGAGCGACATCTTCCCATCCGGACTCCATGCTCTTCAAATACGCCGTGACGCCGTGGGCCGTGAGTTCACCTCCGGTTAAACAGGTGAGCAATGCGTTTGCACCAAGCCGATTGGCGCCGTGATATTGGTATTCGCACTCACCGGCGGCGTAAAGCCCCGGGATATTTGTCGCTTGGTTTCGCGCCGAGCTGAGATCAAGGGGCGAATCTGCACCTTTCTCGTAATCCACCCAGAGTCCGCCCATGGTGTAGTGCTGGGCAGGATAGATCTTCATGGGTTGCTCGATCGGGTCCACACGCATGAACTTTTCGTAGATCTCAAGGACACCCTCAAGCTTGTCGTTGATTTGATCTCGACTCCAGGGCCCACCCCGAGAAGTGTGCAATTGGGTGATGTCCAAATAGACCTGATGCTTGGCTTCAATGCCTTTGCCAATTCTGCAGATGCAGTAGACAATGAAGCTAACGAGGTCACGACTGAGCAGGTTGCCGTAGACGGGGTCAAGCTCTTCACAGAAGTACCAGCGATCTTGCTCTGGGATCGAGACCGGATCGCGCGGATCATTCGGGTTGCGTGGCGTCCAAAGCCGCCCGCCTTCTCCGCGAACCGACTCCGACATGAGTCGGCACTTATCTTCTCCAGGGATAGCAGTTGGGTGAATCTGCACCATTTCTGGATTTCCGTAAACGGCACCTTGCTGATAGCAAATGCTCACGGGGGAGCCGCAATTGATAATGGAGTTGGTCGTGTGACCGAAGATCACACCATTCCCGCCCGTAGCTATGACCACGGCATCGGCGGGGAACGTCTCAACCTCCATCGTGCGCAGGTTCTGGGCGGTAATGCCCCGGCAGTGCCCCTTGCCATCCTTGATGATGCCAAGGAACTCATAGCCTTCAAACTTCTCAACAACCTGGGAAACTTCGTAGCGGCGAACTTGCTCGTCCAGAGCGTAAAGCAGTTGCTGGCCGGTCGTGGCACCCGCGTGAGCGGTACGGTGTTTGAGTGTGCCCCCGAATCGCCGGAAGGCCAGGAGCCCTTCGCTGGTCCGATTGAAGGGGACGCCCATTCGGTCTAGCAAGTAGATGATGGCAGGGGCTCGCTCTGCCATATACATGACCGGGGGTTGGTGGTTCAAGAAGTCGCCGCCTGTGATCGTGTCTTCAAAGTGAAGGTAGGGCGAATCGCCCTCGCCTCTTAGGTTCACGGCACCGTTGATGCCACCTTGAGCGCATACGCTATGCGACCGCTTTACGGGGACGATACTGAAGAGTTGAACATGAACTCCCGATTCCGCAAGCTTTAGGGTGGTCATGAGACCCGATAGCCCACCACCTACAACAACAACCTTTCTTGGCCCACCTGCCATAGGTTTCATTTTACATAGGTAGCGGTACCCTATAGTTATGGAAGTCTCGATCGAACGTGTCCAAGGCGTCACGCACCGCCTCGTTCCCGAGATATCTCAGCTACTCGAAACCACTTTTCCCGACTGTGAGCGCGAGTCCATTCCAGATTTTCTCGCCGATCTTGAGGCCAATCGGGGACCCAGCCTTTGGGTGATGACCTCTCATGACGGATACCTCATTGGCTTCGCGAGGGGGTTCGTTTTTCAAGCGAGTCGCCGAGGTTTTGTGGTTCATATTGCGCTGGTGCCAGAAAGTCGAGGGAAACGGCTTGGGGAGCAGTTATTGAAGCGTGTTAATGAGGAGATGCGAACCTCTTGCAAGGGCTATGAGGGCATGTATCTTGAGGTTGAGCGGTTGGAGGATGCCGTCACGGACGCCGAACGCGAATCTCGTCGCAAGCGTCTCGCGTTCTTCGATCGTCTCGGTGCTCGTCTTGTCTCGTCTGAACTCATCCAGCCCCCGTCACAACCAGGCCAGCCACCGGTGCCCTTGAACCTCCTGTTTTGGGGGGAAACGGCGGCACGTGACGACGAGTTGTTGTCGGACTTCTATAAGGGAATCGCAACCATATACCGCAAGTTTTAGCTTGCCTAAAGGCTGCGGTACAACGAGGCATGTCTCCACAAGCTCTCAAGGAAATAGTCGAGCACCTCTCCTCGTTTCCAACCCGAAACTCGCTCTCTCCCTACCTGCGACCCGCAATGGAGTGGGTAGCGGATCAGTATCGTGCGATCCCTGGCATGGAGGTCGAACTCATGGAGTTCATCTTGCCAGTTGGCTCTCGCGTACCGGAGCCCACGCCGGTCGTGCAGGTGATCGCGACCCTGAGGGGCGAGCGGTCGGATCTCGTGATGCAGAGCGCACACGTGGACTCACTCTGCTTGGGTGTCAATCCTGTTGACGGGCGGGCGCCAGGGGCCAATGATGATGCGAGTGGCGTGGCAGTGGGGATTTGTGTTGCCCGGTCTCTGGTACACCAAAAGCCGAAGAACTCCTTGAAGTTCGTGGCGACCTGCGGTGAAGAGCAAGGGTTGCTCGGTGCCAAGGCGCTGGCGGCAAGGGCGAAAGAAGAACACTGGCCGATTCTAGGGATATTGAACAACGATATGGTGGGTTCATCTCGCAATTTGAACAACCAGTCGGAGCCTCATGCACTTCGACTCTATAGCGATCTGCCCGCCCGGGAGTTAGCCCGATACGCCGAGTGGGTAGTACGCCAGACAAGTTCAGATTTCAAGCTAAAAATGCATCTTCGCCCCGACCGCTTCGGACGTGGTGGTGACCATACGCCGTTCGCCAATCTCGGGTTTCCGGCGGTACGTCTCACCGAAGTCCATGAGGAGTGGG
>JADLGZ010000139.1 GCA_020849075.1 Fimbriimonadaceae bacterium
AAGGTGCCCCAGGGGATGGGCCTCTGGCCGTACAGACTCTGACCGACATCATGAACGTGCTCCCCCAGGACAGCCGTTGGCTTTCCACGAATGCGTTGAAGCCCGACCCCTTCGTGATGAGCGCAAAACAGCCCCTGGCGAAGTCGCAGTTTCGAGACCGGTTTGAAGTCGCCTACCGAAACCACTTGCTTAAGCGAGGGGAAAGGATGGATCTTGGGCTCCCGTATGCAGCTGAGTTTCCCGGCATTCCCAAAGCACCCTTCCAAGGGACACAAGCTCAGGAGATAACATTGCGCCCCAACGAGACACGGTGGCAAAGCACGGGCCTTTATGCCGATCCAATGCATCCGGTGCAAGTTACCTTCCCACAGGGACTCAACCTAGGCATACGGGTTGGGGCTCACACAGACAACCTGTGGCACCTTGATAGGTGGGAGCGCTTCCCCGAAATTAGCCGTGAATGGCGACTCACCCCTAACGGCTCTTACCAAAACCCATTCGGTGGCCTCATTTATATCACCCTTGACAAACCACTCCAAGCACCAGTTACGATTCGGATTTCGAATGCGGTGCGGGCTCCTCACTTTGTGCTCGGGAAAACTTCACCCCAGGAATGGCAACGCCAACTTGCTATCGCCCCAGGCCCATGGGCAGAGGTTGAGAGCGATAACATCGTGGTCACCGTACCGAGGTCTTCGGCAGAAAAAATCAAGGATCCGACAAGTGCGGCCAAATTCTGGGATCGAATGGCAAATGCCGTAGCAGATTTGGCCCAGATCCCACACTGGCGCGGTTTCAAGGAACGATTTGTCGCCGACCAGCAGATCTCAGCCGGCTATATGCATTCCGGCTATCCGATGATGACCTGGCTTGACGTTGCCGACTTGGTGGTAAATGGCGAACGGCTACAAGGGGAAGGTAGTTGGGGGCACTACCATGAGATCGGCCACAACCATCAACAGGGCGATTGGACCTTCGACGGAACCGGAGAGGTCACCAACAATTTGTTCACCCTCTACTGCTTCGATAAGTTGAACGGAGAACGTCCAAGGGACCGGCAGTTTTCTCCCGACGACTGTCTGAAGCGATTCAGGGCTTACTCAAAGGCACCCAGCTTTGACAAGTGGAAGGATGATCCATTCCTCGCCTTAACCATGTACGCGCAGCTTCAAAATGAATTTGGTTGGGATGCCTTTAAGCGAGTCTTCAAGACCTACCAGAACTTGAAAGTTCATCCAAAGAATGATTCAGAAAAGCGGGATATGTGGATGACCACTTTCTCCACCGTCGTTGGCAAGAACCTAGGGCCATTCTTCGACAAGTGGCACGTGCCTGTCTCCGCTGCGGCTAAAGCTCAGATCGCGCATCTTCCCGGTTGGATGCCGGAGGGCATGTGAGCGCGGACGCTATCGGCACCGACAAGCAGATAGTCAAGCGCATAGTTGCCCTGTTTGGGCCGCATCGCCGATACGTCGTCCTCACGATCCTCGCCGTCTTGGTTGGGACTGGGTTGGGGATCGTCCCGCCCTTCCTCTACGAGGTCATCATCGATGAACTTGTTGGACGGAAGCGACTTGGCGTCATTGGATGGTACAGCGGATTCACCCTACTTGCGGTCCTCTTGGGTGCCGCCTTCACGCTCCTGTACGGATACATGAGTGTTGTCATGGGGCAGCGAATCATGTGCGAACTTCGCGACAAGCTTTACACGCACCTGCAAAGCATGAGCCTCAAGTTCTTCACGAACGCAAGGACCGGGGACATCCAAACTCGCCTGATCAGCGATGTGGGGGGCGTTCAAAACGTGGTTAGCAATACGATCACGGATCAACTTTCCAATATTGCAATCGTGGTTAGCACGGTGACTGCAATGATGCTCCTAGACTGGCGACTAGCCACATTGAGCATCGCCCTGGTTCCGTTTTTTGCATGGGTCGGAAAGGGAGTCGGTGAGTACGCACGTACGGTCCGTAAGGGCACCCAAGAGCAGACCAGCGAGATCAACTCCATGATGCAAGAAACTTTGTCGGTTTCCGGCATCCTGTTGAGTAAGACGGCCGGCAATCAGAAGATCCTGAGCGACAAATTCGCCAATGAAAACAAGATCCTTGCCGGTTGGATGATCAAGAGCTCAGTTCTCCAGTACATGTTCTTCGGCATGGTACGGCTGATCACCCAATTTGCCCCCACTTTGGTCTATTGGCTGGCCGGATACTTGATTATTGCCCACGGCGATCGTTCCCTCACACTGGGCAAAATTGTTGCTTTTACGGGCTTGCAGGCGAGGTTGTTCTTCCCCATGACGGGCCTACTCTCAGCTCAAGTAGAGATCATGTCATCGTTCGCCCTATTCGAACGTATCTTTGAGTACCTGGATATGAAGCGCGATATCCAAGACACCCCCGATGCCAAGCCGCTTGTGCCGAGCTCGATTGCTGGGCATGTCCGGTTCGATAGAGTCTATTTCAAGTATGAAGATGACCAACCAGATTGGACCCTAAGTGACATAAGTTTCTCCGCCGAGGCTGGGCAACTCGTAGCGCTGGTTGGACCGAGTGGCGCCGGCAAGACGACATTGACCTACCTGATTCCTCGCCTATATGACCCCGATCAAGGCTCGGTATCACTGGATGGGATAGATCTGCGAGACATCAAGTTGGACTCGCTCGGCGCGATCGTTGGAGCGGTGACGCAGGAGACCTACCTCATGCATACGTCAATCAAGGATAACTTACGGGTCGCGAAGCCAACCGCAACCGATGATGAGCTTGTTGCTGCCTGTAAAGCGGCCGCGATTCATGAGCACATTGCGGGGCTCCCAGAAGGCTATGAAACCATCGTGGGTGAGCGAGGCTATAAGTTGAGCGGCGGTGAGAAGCAACGGATTTCAATCGCTCGTGCGATCCTGAAGAATCCGCGAATTTTGATCTTGGACGAAGCCACCTCTGCCCTTGATACGCAGAGCGAGCGACTCATTCAAGAGTCTCTCAATTCGCTCATGGTAGGGAGAACCACCTTTGCCATAGCCCACCGCCTATCAACCGTTCTGTCCGCCGATCTCATTTTGGTGATTGATAAGGGAAGAATAGTGGAGTCGGGGCGGCACAGCGAACTTCTCACCCGCCAAGGCCTCTACCGCCGGCTCTACGACGAGCAGTTCAAGGGCGAGTCGGTGACTGCTGGGTAACCTCTGATCAGGCATGGAGGCAAATTGCGACATCTTGATCGTCGGTGGTGGAGCGGGCGGATGCGCCGGCGCCTTGGCCGCATGTAGCTTAGGCTACCGAGTGATTCTTACCGAAGAAACCGAGTGGCTCGGTGGGCAATTGACTAGCCAGGCCGTACCACCGGATGAGCACCGATGGATTGAAAGCCACGGGTGCACGCAGCGATACCGACACTTCCGCGAAGGAATTCGCAAGTACTATCGGGCTCACTACCAACTCACCCCTGAAGCTCGGCGTAACCCTATCCTTAATCCGGGCAATGGGTGGGTGAGCCGCTTATGCTATGACCCAAGGGTCGGCGTCGCCGTACTGAACCAGATGCTCGCCCACTATCGTACAACAGGGATACTGCAGGTATGGCATCATTGCCGCCCTGTGTCAGCCTACGGCAATGGCGATTCCGTGTCATCAGTTCGCATTCGGGATACTCGATCTGGTAAAGAAACCGATGTTTCGTTCTCATTCGTACTTGACGCAACGGAAATCGGCGACCTCCTGCCCATGACCAGTACTGAGTACCGAGTGGGGTCAGAGAGCAGCTCTGAGTTTGGGGAATTGCATGCTCCCGAGGTATCTAGCCCACGCGATGTACAAGGCTTTACGTGGTGCATTTGTGTTGGATACGATCCGGCCGGTGGGAAGATTATCGAGAAGCCTGCGCAGTACGACTATTGGCGTGCATTCCAACCCGCCATGGATCCTGCATGGACCGGCAAACTCTTTTCTTGGTCCTTTTTCGATGCCATTTCTGGGGCAGAAAAGCGGTTGCATTTCCGTGGGAATAATGGGCTGTTTAATTATCGTCGCATCGTGGATAGCTCTATTTTTGAAGGCTTTTCCCACGATTATTCAATGATTAACTGGGTGCAGAATGACCACTTTGATCGAGTGATTGATGAAGACGAAAGCCGCACTGAGCTGGTCTATGAAAATGCTCGCCAACAGTCCCTTTCGTTGCTTTACTGGCTTCAGACAGAGGCAGAGCGGGATGATGGTGGGGTTGGTTACCACGAGCTCTATGCCGCCGGTGGACCGGTGGGAACTCATGACGGGCGGGCCATGGCTCCTTACCATCGTGAGTCTCGTCGAATTCGACCTCTGTTTACGCTGACGGAGGGACATGTTGGCAAAGGTATGAGGTCAAACGGGGCGGAATCCTTCTGGGACAGCGTTGGCGTTGGCTCATACCGAATGGATTTGCATCCTTCTGCGAGTGGGCGGAACGGAATTGATAATGATGCTTGGCCGTACCAGATCCCCCTTGGAAGCCTGATACCTGAACGCGTTTCTAACCTTCTTCCGGCTTGCAAGAACATTGGAGTCACTCATATCGCCAATGGATGTACACGCTTGCACCCAACGGAATGGAACATTGGTGAAGTGGCGGGGCTTCTGGCCGCTTACTGTATTGGCGATGGCATTTCGCCGCAAACCCTCTATGAGCACCCGGCCAAGGTAGCCGAGTTCCAAAATCTGTGCATGGCGCAAGGAATTGAGATTGAATGGCCGTCGTAAGTTGGCAAGATGTAGTTGACGAAGAGTACGGGGTCATTGGAGACCCTATAGCCCATTCCTGGTCGCCCCTCCTCTTTGACGCAGCATTTGCGGCTTCTGAGCGCAAGTGCCGCTACATCAGGATTCATTGTTTGGAACCTGAATTTGAAGACGCCATTGCTGCCCTAAGGACTCGTATGAAGGGCCTGAACATAACGGCCCCCTTTAAGGGCCGTGTGCGACCAGCCCTCGGTCATGAATCCAGCATGTCATGCAATGCTGTCTCCTTTGAGGGAGTAGGGCAATGTGAGAGCTTTGATGGCGCCGGACTCATTGCCGCTCTGAATGAGCTCAAATTGGGGGGGCGCGTACTCATCATTGGAGCTGGCGGTGCCGCTCAAGCGGCTTGCAACGAACTCGCCAAGAATCAAGAAGTTTACAATTGGAATCGTCTGGGAAAGCGATTGGCAAGCGCGATCCCAGCGCAGCCCGAGGTGCAAGGCTTTGATATCGTCATCAACGCAACGGGGGCATGCCCCGAACTGGAGTGGACGGGTACGGGCTCGGTATATGATTTGTCGTACTCCGCGACCCCGACTCCATTCATGGTTGAAGCAATAAGGTACGGCTGGGATGCCTATGACGGACGCTTAATGCTCCTTTATCAAGCTGCTTTGACCTATGAGTTCTGGTTCCACCAGCCTGCACCTCTGGAAGCCATGCGAGAGGCCCTGCCGTGAGCCCAGAACTTATGAACATTACGGATTGCGCTGCTGCCCTCCGCCAGGGTGAATTGGTCGCCGTCCCAACGGAGACAGTTTATGGCTTGGCGGCCAATGCGTTGGATGATCAGGCCGTGCATCGCATCTACGCGGCCAAGGGACGGCCAGCATGGAACCCATTGATCGTGCATGTCGGATCAACTGAAGAGGCGAAGCAACTTGCGGTATGGAATGGCCTTGCTACAAAGCTTGCGGAGTCGCTCTGGCCTGGTCCACTTACCCTCGTCCTTCCCGACCGCGGGGTCGTTTCTCGGCAGGTTCTTGCCGGAGGCAACACGATAGGTCTTCGCCTTCCTAATCATTCACTTTTCTTATCACTGCTACTTGAAACAAAGCTTCCATTGGCTGCGCCAAGCGCAAACAAATTCACAGAACTCTCTCCGACTCGTTTCGAGGATATCAATCCAGATATTCTTGAGCACTGTTCTGGTGCCCTTAATGGAGGGCCTTGTGTAGTGGGGATTGAGTCAACCGTTGTTGCTGTCAATTCCGACTCCCTTTCCATACTGAGGCATGGCATGATTACGCAAAGCCAGTTACAAGAGTACGCCCCAACAATAGTCGCCGAAAACTCCGAACTAAATGCCTCACCGGGGCAACACTACCGGCATTATTCACCAAGGAACCCGGTCATCCTAGTTGAACCAGGTTCGACGACAGACCGCCTAATCGCCCTCACTCGTGATCCCAGAGACTTCGCAAGGACGCTCTACTCCAAGCTTGCCGAGCTTGACCGAACCCCTGGTTCGATCCATGTTGAGCGGCCGCCAGAGACCGCTGAATGGGCGGCTATTTGGGATCGTTTGAGGAGAGCCGCTTCGGATGGGCCTTAAAGAAATTCCATATCGTCCGCGCTCCATTAATAGGCGATTGCTGTGACGTGGGCCAGTCATGCCCCCAACCAATCAGCGATAGGAGTTGCACGGTAGCCGTATGACTTTGGTACAGGATTGATTCGAAGCCTTTCTCTTGAGTTTCGGTTGGCGAAGCGGTAATACCATCTTTTTCCGCCCACCATTTGACCGCATCCTTCGCGCCTACGCCCGTAAGCACTGCAACCGCTCCGGGGCTATAGGCTACGACTTGGTCGGCCGTTCCGTGAATGTGGAGCACAGAGATGGGGCCCTTGGGATTAGGCATCATTTTCGGATTAGATTTTCCAACTCCAATCACCCCGGCCACGGCGGCTATTGCGGCAATCTTGTCCGGACGTAGCCCGCCGAGGGCGTTCGCCATCATGGCTCCGTTAGAGTGGCCCGCTACAAACACACGTGCTGGATCAACGGGAAGTTCCGTGGTCACTCGGTCTAACAATTTGCTCAAAAAGGAAAGATCATCCACCCCAGCCTTCCCAAGGTTGATGAAGCCGCAGTTCCAGCCAGCCGGGCGTCCGAGGCCTTGGGGCACGACAAGGATGAACCCTTCGGATTCAGCGAGGCTACCGAGGCCGCTGTAGGCTTCAATCGCTTCTGCCGAACCGGTGAAGCCGTGAAGCAAGACGACTAAAGGCAATCTCGACCCATCCTGTTCAACGGCCTTAGGCAACTTCTGAATATAGCTGCGAGCTGACCATGACTCCACACTTCGACCCGCCTTCCACGGAACGGAAGTAGCAATCGCCACAAGCGGAATAAGGAACAGGGCAACGAAAGACCTTCTCATCTGAGTTCAGTTTACTTTACGCGCCATCGGACGTCGAGTTACCACTCCATAGACTCCAGGCAACGACCATCTTTTCTTGGGGCGTGGTTCGAATGGGCTTACGGAAGATGTCATACCCATTTTCGTCGATTTTATCGAGAATTTTCTCGTATATATCACGAGCTAGAGTCACTCCAAATCTCAAACCATCTGGTAACTCCTTGATCCCTTCATCGGACTCGCGATAGAGGGTGCGGGCCCGGCTGATCTGCAAGCGGAGGAGATCAACGAGCCCCTTGGATAGTCGGCCTTTTTCAAGGTCATCAACTGTAACCCCGAACCGTTGCATCTCGTCCTTAGGGAGGTAGATTTGCCCACTTTCAACATCCGGGCTAATACTACGCAAGCGGCTGGTCAATTTCATTCCGATAGCTAGTGCTTGAGCAGACCGGGCGAGCTTAGCATTACTTCCCTCTCCAAAAACCCACAGCGTCATCGCGGCGATAGCGCCTGCCTCATTCCTGAGGTGGGTTCGCAGGCTCTCATATGATGGAAATTGCGAGGGTTCACTTTCTATAGCGTCTAGGTACCGAAAGGGCTCATCAAGGGGCATGGACGACTCACGCATGATGTCAGCAAAGGCCCGCATCACCGGCGAACCAGGTACTTTCCCATACGCTGCGGCGATCAGGTCACGGCGAGCTTCCTCTAGCCCCGCTGGCGCCATCCGGACAAAAGCATAGACCGCATCTGCCCCCAAGCGCTGCTCCCTTGGAAGCCGCCGCGAGGCAAAGAAGAAAGTTGTTCCCATTCGGCGATGAATGCGACTGCATTCCGCATGGTCGTCGGGGGTTGCGTACCGTTCCAGTGTGCTTTGAGAACTCACAAAAACATCATAACGGAAATCCGCTTGGAGGTGCGAGCGGCGGTATAGTTTGGACTGCCGCTCATGGTCCAAGACCTCACCGCTTTCGTCGAGCAATTGCGTACGCTTGTCGCCTCGCAAAGCCGAGAGCGTATATCCGATGAACTCAAGGATATTTTGCCCGAAGACCTCGCAGAGGGTGTTATCCGGCTCGGTACGGATGAGGCGGTCGAATTGCTCAAGCTTCTTGACCACGAAACGGCTGCCAACGCTCTAATCGAACTACCAACGGCGACCACCCGCTCAATTCTTCAGGAACTCCCTGACTATACGGTCGCCCACTTCCTTGATGTCCTTCCAATGGACGATGCCCTTGACCTGCGAGAGGAGCTGGGACCGGAGCGATTCAACGATCTTCTCGAAGTCATCCCGGACGAGGATGCCCAAGAGATTCGTCGGTTGATGAATTATCCGCAGGACACCGTTGGACGCCTCATGACCGAGCGCTTCTTTGAAGTGGCGCCGGAAACGACTATGTCTGCTCTGCTCGACGACATTCGAAAGGCAAGCGACGAGAAGTACGAAACGGTTAACGATGTCTATGTCCTATCCGCAGAAGGCAGCTTGGTCGGAGTGTTTAGCTTACGCCGAGCCCTGCGAGCCAAGCCTTCCACCAAAGCGGGCGACATCATGCGCGATGAGGTCATCAGCGTCCTCGCCACCGAGGATGCAGAAGGAGCCGCTCGGCGCATGTCTCGGTACGGGTTTTACGGCCTTCCGGTCGTGGACGAAAGCGGGAGAATGGTTGGGCTCTTCACTGGTGATGACGCCCAAGAGATTCTTGAAGAGGCGACCACTGCCGACTTAGAAAGCCTAGGCGCCGTCTCGGGCCCAGTTGAAGCCTATCTGTCGCTCAGTGTCTGGAAACTCGCGTGGAAACGTATCCCCTGGCTCTTGGGTTTGTTCTTTGCGGAAATGCTCACGGGGCTCGTTATGCGGCACTATGCGAGCGTCGCGCCGGAGCTTCAGATAAGCGCCCTCATGTTTTTCGTACCTCTCCTAATTGGCGCAGGCGGTAACTCGGGCTCCCAAGTCACGACAATGGTCACTCGAGCCCTCGCCGTAGGAGAAGTTCGGCCTAGGGATTGGTTCACGATTGTATCCCGTGAATTTCTCACGGCCTGCGTTGTCGGCTCAACCCTTGGCATCGCCGGGTATCTCCGCGCCATCGGTTGGGGCGCCAATCCCAAACTCTGCATTCTTGTCGGCGTTGCCCTCCCCAGCATAGTTATCTGGTCAACGGTCGTTGGCAGCGTCTTGCCCTTGGGCGCGAAGCGGTCAGGCATTGACCCAGCGGTCATGTCTGCGCCATTCATCAGTACTTTTGTTGATGCCACCGGCCTAGTCATCTATTTCCAGTTGGCATTGATGATGCGGGTGGTCGGTTGACGTGCTACTCTCAGCAAGGGTCATGTAAACTGCGCTTGTGGTTAGGAGTTTGTGCTTTGCGCTACCATTATTGATTCTTGCCGGATGCTCGGGGGGTGAAACAACCGCGCTTGGAGTTGCGATCTATCCAGGCGCGACAAAGACCGAGAACGGAGGTATCGCAGCTCAAATGGGAGCAAATGGGATGGAACTCGTGACCTTCAAGACTAAGGATGATCAACCGAAGGTTGCCGAGTTCTATAAGGGCAAGTTCCCGAAGGTAAAGCCCCTTGAAATGAGCTTTGGCGGGGACGCGATGACTGTTTTCCGAACTGAGGACGCCAAGACAAAAACCCTCATCGTTGTCCAGCGCAAGAAGTCGGATTCAGAGACTCGAATCGAGATTGCCAGCGGTAAGCAGGACGAAAAGTAAACCGAGGTCAGAACCCCATTCCTGGAGCGCCCGGATAGATAAAGATCGGGGGGTCTTTCGCGCCTAGGGCATGCCTTTTTGCCTTGATGCCACGCACCTCCTGCAGTCGAGAGGCAAGCGCATAGGGCGGAGACAATGGCTTGGCAAAGGCCCTTGTGAATTCAAACTCGAACCGCTCAATCTTGTGGCTGTTGTCAAACACCATGACCCCTTGGCTCGCGGCGGCAGCAGCTTGGAGAGCGTTTTGTAGGGCAACGCTGTCGTATCCAAGCGCCTCAATTGAAATCCCAGCGATGGACCAGGCATCATCGTTAATAATCCGGTTCGTCGTGATGGCAGCGGCTTCCACCGTCCGACCCTCTGGCTTGCCGGCCACCATCGCATCGTAGATCGTGGCAACTGGATAGTAGCAACCAGCAATAAAGATGTCCAGATAACTCGCAAACCCCTGATCCCGGAACGCCCGCGACATGAACGGAAATCCTGCCGTCATTTCGCGTGAACCATAGTTCGCGCCATAGTTGTCGTATTCGCCATACCATGAGCCGGCGTAAATTCCGAAGGCAACGTTGTGACTTTTGGATCTGCGTCTCCGGTCAACTTCCTCTCTCGTTTCGACCACCCACTGCTTCATTGAGCGAGCTCGGTAGCTCCACCAGGAATCCCAATACTTCCCCGGCCGGATGCCTCGACCAAGATCCCAGTTATAGGTAACCTCGAATACATCCTTGGGCCACGTCAACTTGCACCCGACCCATTGTTCAAACTGACTTCTGGTTGACTCGCTAAAATCGCCGTCCATTCCGGTGAACCGTAAGCGATCATCATATAGGATCCCATCAACATCATAGCGGTCCAAAATCTCCTGCACAAAGGACAAGGCGCGTTTTCGGACGCGCGGGTCGTGCGGATTCATCATGAGCGGCACCTGATTCTGCTCTTGGCTACTTGGCAGGAAGAGAGCCTCAGTTTCTAGAGTGGCAATGCCAGAGTCGGGGCACCCTTCCATGGCTGTTTTCGATAGTGCAAGTACCCGCTCACCCGGGAGTAAGTTCGCACCTCGATAGGGGCCAACAGAACGGTCAGCGTGGATCAGAAGCAACGGGACCGTTGAAGGGGGTTTCGTATCATACAACCCTGCTTCGCCACCAGACATACTGTTTTTCGCGGGAGCCAGCCTCACCTTCCACTTCCCGATACGCAATACGGGGAATGGGCGGTACTGAACACTTTGTTGCTCCGGCAGATCGTACCCGGGCCCAGCTTGGCCGCCAGCAAACTCGGTTCCCGATTGATTCCGGGCAATCTGATGCCCCTCACTGAGGGCATTCAGGCAAACGAAGAACTGGAGTCCCCGAAGGCGACTTTCGCGAAGCATGAGTGCGACAGGGTCATAGCCCTTGGGTTGGGAACTCGTCCGCCACTGGGTGAGCTGATCGGTTAAAGCGCTCGGATAAACGGTATAGCCGATAATTGGTTTGACATCAAATACGATCGTATTAAAGCCCATGCGATAAGCACGATCAACGAGGGCGATCACCCGCTCCTCGGAGTTGTAGTTTCCAAGGTTGGCCGTAGCGTCTACCCACAGCATTCGGGCTTGCCAACCATGGGACCGAGCTGTTTGCTGGGCAACCCCCACGCCCGCCGCAATCTTGTCAATCCGAACAGCTGGAAGTTTGGGAAACGGAGCGGTCAAATCAAACCGATTCAGCGTTCCGGCCTGAGCCAGCAATGCGACAAGCATCCTTGGAGGTTACTCTAGGGTTGCCGAGTACCGCCGCCTCGGACGGATTGCGAAGCGGCTCGCTCCTCTCGTGCAAAGGATTCTGCCATCTTAGCAATCTCATTGCGAAAGGCGACGGGCAATTGCTCCCACAGGAAGTACTTTCCATTCGGATCCATCTGCGGGTCCTGTAATGATCGTGACAACGTGTAATTCGGAATGAGATTGAACGTTAGTGTGTAATTGGTCTGGCTCATCAATTGATACAGTGCTTCCTTGGAAGCCCCGCCACCATCCATTTCAAAGGCTCCTGACCGTTCGGCGGCTAGTTGCATGAGGGACTTGGCCGATGGGCCCGATCCGGGCTCTTTAACCAAAACGGCCTGCTCCGGACGTCCGCGCATAGAAATCATGCCGCCCCCAGGTAGCCCAGAAGCCAAAATGTTTGTCCGCTCGTTCGCGGGGTCCATTCCACCAAACATGGAGAATCCGCCACCACCAAATGCGACGGTCAATTCCTGCATCCTTCCTGGCTGTTGAGGGCGGGCAAGGCGCGGGCCATCCATGCTCCAGAAAATGGTCTGGAAGGCGGCTTCTCTTTGGTCGGGTGACAGGCTGCCCAAGGAGAGGCGGCCACCGTTCTTCAACGTGCTGCGTTGATTCCCCGTTAACCGACCATAGAAGCGAAGCCCATCCCGCCCGCCACCGAACATGTCCATGACGCCATCGAAAGCGCCGCGGCCCCCGATGATGTTTGGGTAACCAGATTCGAAGCTGAGAAAGCCAAAACCACCATGCGCGGGTGCCGTGGCATAGTAGTTGGCTAAGTCGTCAAGCCTGACCACCGGGCTACGGTCAATCGCGGCAAGCAATTTCGAAAACGCTTCTCGATCAACCGACTCTCGGGCGGTCACCGGTGCTTGGGGAACAATCGTGAGCCAGCCTTCCGCATCGGCAACCACCAGCCCGCTGGAGCGCAGGGCATCAAGCACTGCCTTGGTCCGAGGGTCCTTTCCGGACAAAGGAGTGACCAAGTTCTGAAACACCTCATCAGGGAGCACGGCCACGATATCCCGGCTATGACCCGAGCTCACGCTCTTGAGAGCATCCGCGACAAAGAAGGACATCGGATCATAAACATCCGGCCGCATTATTTTTGCGCGAAGGCTGTCGCTTAGCTTGGCTGGGGCGCTCTTTGCGCCCTCAGGCGAGCCGGCAATGACCGCCCGAGCGACCACGACCGATTCCCCACCATCGCCGGTGACCATGAAGTTGCCACCGCCGCGCCCCAAGCTCTGCTGTAACAAGGACAAGAGTTCCTTGCTCTCCGGGCGCAATGCCACGGGCTTGCTCTCGGTATCGGTCTTGTCGCTCTCCACCTGCTCATCCTCAAAGAAATTCTCTCGGCTTTCCCCCAAACTGAAGTTGCTGGTCGTGATCGCCTTTCCATCTGCATTGATTGCGGCAAAATTCAGGTTGATGCCTTCGCCGTTCCCAAACCGCGTAGCGACCAACATAGCTCGTGTGGCGGGGCCAGTCGGAAGCGCGCCGTCGCCTTGAGGACGCCCAAACGGCCCCATCATGCCGCCCCGAGAACCACCAAACTGATTCATGATAACTTGGTCAGCGGCCATCTTTTGCGCCAGCTGTACGGTGCCGCTTGGTAGGGCGGTTTGCATTTGAGTCGGGTTGGTCGAGAACACCAACCGAGCTCCCGCCGGGATCCCAGCCAATGATTTCATGTCCATCCGTGCGAGCAACGTGATGATGGCCCGAGTCCCGGGCAGTTGGTCTGACAGACTCATGACGCGGCGCCAATTGTTTGGGTCGCGTCCATTGCGGGCGGCTTCCATCGCAGTCTGGAACTCCTGTGCCAGGCGATTAGCTTCCGTGGCATCAAAAGCGGCCAGCTTTGCCTGAGCTTCAATTTGTTTCGCCAACTCTGCCCGCAGGCGCTCGGCTCGATCCGCAATCTCCTTGTTCTTCTGCTGCTGGGCGAGAATCCCGGACCGCGTGAGGAACCAAGTATCGCCTTCCTTCTTCCATTCCGCCCCCATCGCAGTGGCAAGGCGCGCTTTCACGTCCTCCAGTGGCTTGTCGTGCACCGACATAAAGAGAACTTCTGACTGAACGGTCGCGCTAGCCCGAAGGTCCTGGCCGCTTTGTTTCGCCAGTTCCTTGACCAAGGCCTCGGCCGACATTCCCATAAAGTCGCCCGTTATATTCGCCATGCCCGCGGCACAGACCATCAACCCCGCCATCACAAACACTGATCGCATATTTACTCTTACAAAGATGGACGCCCGAATGGTTCCTTTGGCACGTTCGTTCGCCCCGCCCAAAGCAGTAAAATCAAGCTAATGAGAACCGAAACCGATTCAATGGGCGAGATTCAGGTGCCGGACGATAGGTATTGGGGCGCGCAAACTCAGCGAAGTATCGAGAATTTCCCGATCGGTCGGGATCGGTTTGTCTGGGGGCGGACGATCATTCGTTCCCTTGGCGTTCTGAAGAAGGCCTGCGCCTCGGCCAACAAAGACCTTGACCAGATTCCCGCCGATATTGCTGACCTCATCATACGCGCTGCGGATGAGGTCATCGAGGGCAAACTGGATGCTGACTTCCCGCTCGTTGTTTGGCAGACCGGTAGCGGCACCCAGAGCAACATGAACGCCAACGAGGTCATCAGCAACCGCGCCATTGAGTTGGCGGGCGGGGTCATGGGGAGCAAGACGCCCGTTCACCCCAATGACCATGTGAATCGGGGCCAGAGCAGCAACGATACTTTCCCGACAGCGATGTACATTGCCGCGCTAATTGATCTTAACGAGAAGCTCCTTCCCGCGATTGAGAAACTGAGTCGGACTTTATCCGACAAGTCCGAACAGTTCGCCGCGATGGTCAAGGTCGGTCGCACCCATCTTCAGGATGCCACGCCCGTCACTCTTGGCCAAGAAGTTGGCTCATGGGTTGCCCAATTAGATTTCTGCAAGAGCGAGATCCAGCACGCCCAGCAAGGATTGCATCAGCTTGCCATAGGCGGCACTGCCGTCGGTACGGGGCTCAACTCGCATCCCAAGTTTGGCGCGCTCGCCGCCGAGTACATGGCCAAGGAAACCGGTTTCCCCCTCCGGTCAGCCGACAACAAGTTTGCCGCCCTCGCCGCGCACGACGGCCTCGCCAATCTCTCCTCGACACTCCGCACGCTCGCCGGGGCCCTCATGAAGATGGCCAACGACGTGCGCTGGCTCGCTTCCGGTCCGCGCAATGGCATCGGCGAGATCACCATCCCCGAGAACGAGCCCGGCAGCAGCATCATGCCCGGCAAAGTGAATCCGACCCAGTGCGAGGCGCTCACGATGGTCTGCGTGCAGGTTTACGGCAATGATGCTGCCGTCGCGTTCGCCGCCAGCCAGGGCAATTTCCAGCTCAATGTCTTTAAGCCGGTCATGATCCACAATGTGCTCGAGTCCGTTGCGCTCCTCAGTGACGCGATGGTCAGTTTTAACGACCACTGTGCGGTAGGGATCGAGCCCAATCTCCCGAAGATCAAGGCCAACCTCGACAGCAATCTCATGCTCGTCACCGCGCTCAATCGGCACATTGGCTACGACAAGGCCGCCAGTATTGCCAAGAAAGCCCACAAGGAAGGCACCACGCTCAAGCAAGCCGCCCTCGCGCTCGGTTATCTCAGCGAAGCGGAGTTTGATCAGTGGGTCGTCCCGATGGACATGACCCACCCCAGCGCGTAGAACTTACTTCTTGCGACGCCGCAAAAGCGCCGCCAAGCCCACGCCGATCGCCACAGATGTCCCGGGCTCGGGGGCGAGGACCGTCTGCATGGATATAGGGTCCATGAGAGCGCCATTCGTGAAGATGCCCCGCACATTGAAGTTTCGATCGTAGTAGGTCACCCTTCCAACGCCGGAGCTGGTCCCGCCAACATAGTAACCATCATGGGCGCTGGCGGCGGCCTTGCTGAGGCCATAGGGCGAAGCAATTAACCCCGGGGTAACCGTGTCCAGCGTTGCGAATCGCAATTCGCCGCCGGCCGCCATAACGACTCGGTTACTTCCGCCAACCAGTGACATCTGCCCGAAATCACCGGTGCTGAAGCTTAAAGACTCCAGACCGGCGGCGCCACTTTGACCCAAGGGATCCATACTGATGAGTCGAAACCTCTTGTTCGCCTCGTCCCATGCCATGATCGTGTTCTGCTGGAACCAAAGACCAGCCCGGTACGCCGCACTCGGCATGAAGCCCGCGGAGCTGACGGGGGGTCCCATGTCCGGAAATGGCTTCGTCAAGAAATCTGCCAGGCCGTCAAACACGGCAATCCGTCCTTCGTCAGGGCGAACGGTCGTCAGGTAGGCCCCGTTCACGGCCGAGTGACTGCTGAGGAGCATCCCCGTGTTGTAGTTCCACCGCGTGATCGTCGTGGCCTCGATCACATAAAGGCTGTTCGTGGCTTGGTCAAGATGCGTGCTGACAATCGGGCTGCCAAACCCACCAAAGCCGCCCAGATAAACCCCGGTTGTCGGATCAAATCGGTGAATCTTGCGCGTCTCGAATGTGCCCATGCCATTATCGGCCACCAAGAGCAATTCAAACGAGGCTTGCGCCAGGCCCGCGCAAACGACCAAACCCAAAACGAGAAACCGCTTCATAGAGTTATTCTACAGCAAGTTGCCCTGAGTACAAAGGGATTCCTCGCACCGGCATTTGGTTCTACGGGGCGGGAGACAGGCAAAAGCCTATCCGCCGGGCGGGCGTCGGACAAACAAAAATTCCCCCCTTCCGCGAGGGGGGAATTTGAAGTGTAATTACGCGGCGAGGTCCATGCCGCCTTCGCCTTCGCCTTCGCCGAAATAGATCGAAGTCTCGGGGCTGGGCGGGCTCGTGAGGCCGGCGCGCTGGGCGCGGACGCGGTAAGTGCGCTGGATGCCCGGCGTCGCAAACTCGTCCGTATAGGTCTTCTTGGTTGTGTTGTCCACCCAATTCCAAACGCCATTGCTCAGGGCCGATTCGATCACGTAGGTCGTCCCCGCGACATTCCCATTGGAGCCCCATTTGAGCGTACACGTTCCATTTGCGAATGGTTGGGCGCTAAAATTATTCGGAGACGTCACAGGGCCAGCCGCAACCGAACTGGGTTCGATGCCGAACTTGGCGAGAATCTCGGGCGTGGCGAGGGGGTTGGTCTTCACCCTCTGCGCCCAAATGCGGATGGTCTCAACGCTCGCGGCTTTGGTCTCATCCTTGGTCCCAACCTGATTGCGATAGACGACGCGGGCGTCCTCGGTCGCCACGAGCTCCGTATGAAAGCTGGTGGCGGCGTCCACGATCGCGTCGAGATCGGCGGCGTCGTAACCGAGATTGAGCAACTCGGCTTGTGCGCCGGTCTTGAACTGCGTGAGTTTGGCATCTACGCCCGTATCGGAACTGGGTATTACGAATTTGAACTCCATTTCTTTCCTCTTTGGCCTTTCGGCTAAAGGATTCATTCCATAATTTTCGAAAATTACGTCACCGTTTTCGAAAATCATGCCGCCGTTTTCGAAAACTACCTCGCCATTTTCGAAAATTATCCCGCCATTTTCGAAAATTATCCCGCCGTTTTCGAAAATCATGACGCCGTTTTCGAAAATTATCCCGCCATTTTCGAAAATCATGACGCCATTTTCGAAAACTGCCCCACCAATTTCGGCTCCGACCAGGCTCGTCTCTGGCAGGCCGCGTCACTTTTATGAAGATTTTGTCAAAAAGATGTGCATTTTTCGAAAAAGTACTTATACTGGGATTGCGCGAGGCACGAGATGTGGTTCGCCATAGCGACAACCGGCAAGCGTCTCGCGCAGGAGAATAACAATGAACTCAATGCTTAAATATGCCTCCCTGCTGGGAGTACTTTTGGGGTTGGCACCGGTCTCGATGGCCGATGATTTGAACCCTCCACCATGGCGCGGCCTTTTAGGCTCGACATTTCAACACTGGGGCTTCAATCAGCCCACCACGGGCGGGCCACAATTGCCCGACAGCGGGTTCTTCCAGAACCCAACTCTTAGTCAACCGCCGCTCTTCTTCCCTGGCAACAGCGGATGGACGCCGACCTTCCAAGGTCGGACGGGGGTGAGGACATTGGGGCCGGGTGTCCCGATCACGTTCACGATCCCGAACTTCGACGGCGGGCCCGACATGACGAAGATCATCTGGCTTCAGATGACTTGGTGGAGCGCTCTGCCCACGGCTCAGGTCGTGCTGCCGACGGGCGCGCACATTACGCCGGGCTTTGTGAATACGGTGCCGCTGGCGGGCGGATGGAATCATACAACCGCCACGTGGAGCCTCGACCAATGCCCGCCGATGGAAGACGTGACGATTACCAACTTGACCTCGAGCGACGTGTTCCTCGATCAGGTGGTGATTGACACGATTTGCGTGCCGGAGCCGGCTTCGATGGCGGTGCTGGGGCTTGGATTGGTCGCTTTGTTGAAGAGGCGTAAGCGACGCTAGCAATTACTCCCTCGTTGGAAACGAACAAAGGAGCCAACCCGGTGGAAACTTGGGTTGGCTCCAGCTAATTATTGGCGAGGGGCTTACTTAAGCTTGGTAATGTCGCCGACCATGACTTGGGTGAACTTGTCGCCCATCTTGAACTCCAGCAAGAAGTGAACGTTTTTGTCGTTCTTCACGGTGATGGTGGTCCGGCTGACCGTCTTCTCGCCCGCGCCGCCGTCCCAGGGTTCACAGGTCCAGACGCTCTTGTTGCCTTCGACCACACCCCATTCGATTCGTGGGGTCGGCGCCCAATTGGTGAAAGCCCATGACTGGTACTTGCTCTTCTCGGCGTTCCACCCGAAGTACATGGTCTCGGCCATCTTCATACCACCCATATCAAACGAAGCGACGTTCTTGAGGAATTGCCCCTCCCATGATAGGGTCATCTTCATGTCTACGCTGGACTCCGGCATGCCCGGGAAGGTGGCATCGAGTTTGCCCCCCCATGTGCCGATCATGGGCTTGAAGATATCGAGTTCCTTGGGCGGGCTCATGTTCGGGCCATCTTGGGCGACGGCGACGATCGGCAGGAGCAATAAAGACGAAAGCATGAGGTTTCTCATGACTTCATTATAACGAAGCTCCTGAACATTGACCAACTTTTGCAAAACCAGAAGAAATACGGGGCATTTTGATGATGTGACATTTGCTAGGTCGTGATAGAATGACCTCGTAACCTCAACAGGCGCAATCTTGTGAGGTTTTTCTTGAGGAGTGAGATGAAGAAACTATTCATATTGACCTTGGCTGTCGGTGCTTTCGGGGCTGCCCATGGTGCTACTTTTACTTTGTCGGATGGGAACTCGACGGTGGTTGGCAATGACGTCACCGGTTTGAACGATTGGTTCATTGACGGCGTGGATCACCTGTTCCGAGAAGACTACTTCTGGCGTATCGGGAACACCCCTGAGCAAAGCCAAGGCGCCCTCGGCCCCGGTGTGATCACCAACATTGCCGCTAACTACTCGCGCGTTACGTTTAACAATCCCGGACTGTTCACGATCAGCGTGGACTATATTCTGGGCGGTAGCACACCAGGCTCCGGTACGGCAGATATCGCTGAGATCGTCCGAATCACCAACCACGCTTCGTTCGCGTTGCCGTTGACCTTGTTCCAGTACAACGACTTTGACCTAAACGGTAATGCGTTTGACCAGGGTGCAAGCTTTGATGGTCACTTCTTCCAATGGGATAACCCGGTATACGGCATGGTCGGAACGGTTGATTACGCGGATCGCTGGGAAATCAACAGCTACCCCAACCTTTTGAACAAGTTGTCGGACGCCAATGTTGACAACCTGGCAAATGCAGTAACCCCGGTTGGCGGTGGTGATATTGAGTTTGCTTCTCAATGGAACCTCAACCTTGCTGCCGCGAATGCGGCTGGTGGGCCAACTGCTCCGGGAAGCACCTGGGTTATGTCTACCAACAAGCGCATCGTCACTGTCCCCGAGCCCGCGACCATGGCCGCCCTCGGTTTGGGACTCGCGGCGATGGCTCGCCGCCGACGCAAATAACAAGCGCGTCGCTTCAAAAATCTGATTTCGCCTACCCACTTTGGGTAGGCGTCTTTTCATGTCAGGGTAGTGGAATTAGACCGCCCGTGAGCTGCTTGGATCGAACATCGAGGTCGTAGACACCAACGAATCGCGCATGCGATCCCCCTTGACAGATCCAAGTTTGGTTCTCGCGGATGGGCGTATCCAGAACGCTATGCGAATGTCCACCAAGGATGAGGTCAATCTCGGGCACTCCTTCGGCGAGTTGCTTATCCTTGCTCAATCCGATATGGGTGAGGGCAATGACTAGGTCCACCGCGGGCCGCAGAGCGCGGGCTTCCCGCTGAGCGGCAACGATCGGGTCCTCCCAGATGAAAGCGCTGGCCGCCCGGGCCGCCATCTTGGCCGTAACCATCGCAACACTCACTCCAAGGAGACCAAGCCTCCAGCCACTTCTTTCCAGAATGAGCGAGCTAGGCAGTGGGTACGTGCCGTCGTCCTTCCTCGTTAGATTTGCGCAGAGGAGAGGGTGCTGATGCCCTCGTAGTTTCGCCTCGAAAGCGGAGGCAATCAGGTGAGTTTCACGATTTCCGATCGTGCCGGCATCCATTGGAATCTGGGCATAAAGCCCCCACACCTCTTCTTTCTTAGCGGGAATGCCTAGGTTTCCGGCCAGAATGCCGTCTCCCGTTTCTAGGCATAGGCAATTATCAGTCCGCAAGGCCCTGATGACACCTACGTGCTCGGGCCGGAGTTTCCCGTGCAGATCGTTTAGGTGGATGAGCCGAAGGCTATCGAGGGAGTCGGTTGGCAAAGTAATCCAGCACGATCATGGAGACAAGGAATGCCCCCGCCAAATACATATTTAGCTTGGCGATTTGGTCGTCCACCGTCGCCCGACCCTTAAACGTCGTACGTACCGCACCCCCGCCCGACATGGCATCTCCCTTGCTGGTCACAAGGATCAACGCAATGAATACGACGGCAATCAAGATCGAAAGCCCAAGCAGGAAGTTATAGATCTGTTGGTTCGACACGGAGGCTAGATTATACTCCCACCAGCCATTTTAGATTCAAGACTTGCGCACTCAGCCTGACAATGAATGCCGACCCCAGATACCCGAGGAGGATGAATGGCAGTCCAGATGAGGCAAAGCGTTGCCAAGGATTAGGGGCGACAACAGGGTTGCTCTCATATTTGGTGAGTAAGTCCTTACCCGCTCGAATCCCGGCATCAAGCTGACGCCGGCTCGGGGGGCGCGTCGTAAACCAATACTGGATAAATGATCCTAGCGATCGCCAAAAGAACATCGTTACGAGAATGGCAACAAGGATCTGAAGCTCTTGGTCATTGAACCAATTTGCAAAGGCAATTCCAAAAAACAAGCTAGCTCCCGCGGCCAGGTTCGTCCCGCAACGCGGGTGCACCCGAGGCATCCGCTTGACAATGTCTGGATGGAGGTCCTCACCCCGCTCAATAGCATGAACCACCATGTGTTCAGCCGCATGGTATCCGGCCAAAGGTGTGAGGCGGATCGCAGCGAGAAATAGGAGAACCGCACCGAGCCCAATGACGCCTTCTACCAGGCTGGCCGGAGCCCTGGCCTGGGACATCGCCATCCCTGCCCACCACGAGACGTTCATCGCAATAATGTGGATCACGGCTAGAAACAGCCCCGTAAGTGCAAGTGCCGGCCACGCAGCTCCGCCGCTTTGGGCTCCATTGGTCAAGTAGACACCGACGGGAGTGGCCATACCCCCCACCAGAGGCGGTCGCAACCCTCGAGGCACGTGAGGAAACAGCCGAGACGGGGTGAGCATTCCGACCAAGTTCATCTGCTGGTCCACCACCACGACGCACGGGACGCGTCGTTCCTCAAAGATTCGGAGTGCTTCCGCTCCCGTGGCGTTAGCAAAGAGCATTGGCAACTTAGTAAGCGGCAAGGAACTTACCGATGCGGTCTCTTCAAATCCTGCGCTCAACGC
>JADLGZ010000140.1 GCA_020849075.1 Fimbriimonadaceae bacterium
GGCGAGTATCCGAGGCTAAACAACCGCGCCTACTCTGGCGGGGGAACTCTGGAAGAAGCCGTCGGCGGAGCCACCGGTTCGCCTCACTCCATGGAAGGAGGAATCGAGGAAACGGTCCGCTTGATTCGCGAGCTCTACTATCCCGACATCATTGTCCGTTGCGGCGGCGTCGGCCTTGCCCACGACATCCCCGGAACCGTCCCTTCGCCGTATGGTGAAAACGCGGGACTCATGGGCGCCGCGATGCTGGCGAAGTGGCCGAGGAGCGCAGCCTTTGGGTTCCCCTCCGGAGGATAGACTTCAGCCTGCCCAGAACTACTGCGAAAGCCTAGGAAAATTGTCGGTGCGGTTTTGGCAGTCTTACCATATAATTAAGGCTCCCTTTGTTTGATTGATCTGAGGAGTTTTTATGATTCATCGTTCCGCAATTCTGTCTCTGGCAATAGTTTGCCTCGTTGTCGTTCCAGCCGCTCAGGTATCCGCCTCGTTCGTCATCGCCTATGATGACGCCGGGGATAGTGCCTACAATTCTGGCTGGGCCAGTGGCTCTAATGGGGGCTATGGCTTCGGTGCGTGGTTTCAATCGTCGTTCGGCATGTTCGCGATGGGTGATTCCAATGCAAACGGCGCATTGGGTGGCCCTGGAATCAACGTAGGCGGTCGAGCTTGGCAAGCCGAACTCAACCCGGGTTGGATGGGTGCTGTGAGCGGTCGCACGCTTGGGAGCTACGGCATTGGGGACAGCTTTGAGGTGGATGTAGACTTTGGAAGCGTCCCGAATCCTGGCCAAGCAGTCACCATTTATGGCGGCAGTGACTTTTGCCAAGTCCAAGCTATTGGATCGCCTTCCGGGAATCTCCTCATCAATACGTCTGTTACCACCGTGGTTACGAGTGTCCCGTACAGCGATGGGGGATACCGCGTCACGTATGATCTCTTGAACGCAACATCGGTCAACGTCACAATTCTGTCGTTTGCCACAAGTTCATCTCAGACCGTGACGATGACTTACACCCCTGGCCCTGGGACCCAGGCGATGTCCATTCAATCCAATAACCCCGTTGCCGGGCAGGCCGTTTACGCGAGTCGAATGAAGGTCACCTCCCCTGTTCCCGAGCCCGCAACCATGCTTGCGCTTGGACTGGGCGTGTTGGGCCTCTTGCGCCGCCGCCGAACACCCTAGGTGAGCACCTTCCCGCCGGCAAAGGCCAGCGGCACTAGACCACCCCATCCCGAAACGCGCTCAGAGGCGTCGCCTCGAACTCAAACCTTGGCACGTCGCCCGGGCCGAAGTTCAACTCGACCAACGGTCGAATCACCTGCTCGGTCATCACCACATCCGCCAATTCCCGGCGGATCGCCTCGATCTGGAGCATCAGCACCTGCAGGTGTACCTTGCCCAATGCCAATGACCCCACGCGCCGCCCCTCGTCGGTCGTCAGGGTCTGGCCCAAGATAGACCGCGCAATCTCGCGGTTGTGGAACTCGATCGCGTCTTGAAAGGCATTGTTGTCGCTCTCGCGGCCGTGCAAGGTCGAAACCTCAATCTCGCTTGGAAACACCACCGCTGTGTTCTCATGCAAGCCGCGCAAAGCAGAAAGAACCGAAGCTTGCTCCTCCGAAGGCAGCCCCCGCGCATAGCGACCCAAGACGGTCGGCGAGGCAAACCGCTCCAAGTGCGCCCGCCAAGCATTCTGCAAAGCCCGCTTCGCCTCATAGTGTCGCCACGCCGGAATCAGGTCGCTCCGCCCCTTCGGAAAAGCAAACGACGGGCGGTTCATGAACAGCACAAACCGAGATCGGGGAAGGGTGATCTCGTCCTCGCCAGGCACACGCATACGCAACCCGGTGATGCGACCAAAGGCATCCGCCTCAAGCCCAAAGTGGAGCGGACTCTTCGGACTCACGCGCTCCAAAACCAGAGCATCGCCCGACAACATGTAGTCCAATTCCAGCACGGACCAGCCGCGCGCAAAGGCGTCCATCGCATCGGAAAGAATGGTGCGCGGATTGCCCTCCATAAGCTCGAAACACCGCTCGACAAACAAGGCATTCCGTCTCGCCGCTACCGAAGAAGATGAAGGAACGACCTTAAACTCCGCGGCAAGAACGGCTTGCTTCTTAATCGTCAGCGCGGTCTGCACCATGGCATCTCGCTCCATCTCGGCGATGTCGGCGAAGCTCGGGCTCACCGAGCCGCTCGGCAGTTCCAGAGCGCGGCGTTCAAACTGGGTCAGGCTAGGGGCAAGAGGTCGAGGTGGTTTGGGTTTTCGATTGAACAGGCTGAGTTTCATGGAAATTTCGTTTGCCGTCGGCGGCAATGACTAGGTGATAGGGGGCCACGAGCCCTTTCACGGCAAGCGCGAGGGCGATGACCAAGTCGTCGTGATAGCCACCCACCGCCTCCATCTTCAGGCGGCCCGAAGAGCGGTGGGTGACTTCAAAGTGCTGCAATTCGCGAAGCAGATCGAGGTTCGGAGTCATGTGGAGCGTGCGCCGATTGAACATCATCGAGAGGCTGTCAATCAGATCAACCTTGGTGGTCGGCGTAAACACCAGCCCCTCTAAGCGTTGCTTGGGCATGAGCGGCTGGAGCAGGTCCATCACGGCATCGCCCGTCCCGGTTTCGTCGCAAATCACGCGGGCGGTCGGGTACCGATTCACGACGTCGGCAATGCGCTGAACCAGGCTCTGCCAGTTCTCCCGGCGATGCTTCTCGCAATGAATCACGTTCGCGCCATCGCGATCGCCCTGCACCACAACGACAGCGGTGTAGTCATCGTACTTGCCAAAGTCCACGCCAATCGAGACATCGTCAACCTCGAGCGCGGGCAGCTCTCGCAACGTTGCGGCTTCGATCTCTTCGGTTAAGAAGACGGCTCCGGACGAGTCCATAAACTCGGCCCCGTATTCCACC
>JADLGZ010000141.1 GCA_020849075.1 Fimbriimonadaceae bacterium
CCGCTTCATCAAGGGGCACATTAAGTCGTTGGTTCTTGATTGAGCGTGCTTGTTGGATGCTCCGGTTCACGGCAACACGGTAGATCCATGTGCTGAACTTGCTTCGCTTGTCAAACTTCACCAAGTTGCGGTAGATCAGCGTGAAGATTTCTTGGGTGGCATCGGCGGCTTCATCGGTGCGCAATAGAACACCTTGGGCCACCGCATATACTCGGTCGTAATACTTAGAATAGAGGAGATCAAATGCCTCGGCCTCACCTCCTAAGAAGCGATCCACAAGCCGCACATCCTCATCGAATGAATCGGGCCGCGACTGGTCAAATGCCGATGACATCACCAGTTAGTTTGACGCGAAAGTCACTTGTCCGGTTACTGAACCTAGTAAGGGTCAAAATCCCTTACCGGGTATCCTTTAAGGAACTCAACAATAATCCGGCGCAAGGGTGCGTCGTACTGAAAATCTTATGGCTGCAGTAACTCCGAACACCACTGGATTCAATGTGGAATCCGCTAAAGACGTTTATCGAAATCTAACCACGCCCGAGTTAATCGAACATGCTATCCGTCACGGGGAAGGCGTTCTGAGCGCAGACGGTGCCTTGGTGGCTTACACCGGGAAATACACGGGCCGGACGCCCAAGGATAAGCGCACTGTTCGTGAACCAAGTAGCGAAGCGAACATTTGGTGGGAGAACAACATCGCGATGGAAGAGTCCGAGTACTCGATCCTCCGCGAAAAGGCCCAAACTGCTCTCGCGACGAAGGATCGGCTCTATATCGTGGATGCCTTTGGGGGAGCCGACCCGGATCATCGCATTAATGTGCGCGTGATTACGGAAAATGCCTATCACGCCCAGTTTATCAAGACGATGCTCATCCGGCCATCCATTGCTGAACATAACAGTTTTGCTCCCGAATGGACGATTGTCAATCTTGCGCGGGAGAAGTATGAGCGCGACGTGAATGGCGAAGCCCGGGATGCCGTGATCGCCGTCAATTTCGCGGCCAAAGAAGTCTTGATTTTCGGCACGATGTATGCGGGTGAGATGAAGAAATCGGTTTTCTCGATTCTGAATTATCTGTTGCCGCTCAAGGGCGTGATGAGCATGCATTGCTCCGCGAATATCGGTAAGGCTGGCGACACCGCCTTGTTCTTCGGGCTGAGTGGCACCGGAAAAACCACCCTTTCGGCTGATCCCGATCGGTTCCTGATTGGGGACGATGAACATGGTTGGACCGACAAGGGTGTGTTTAACTTTGAAGGCGGTTGCTACGCGAAAACTATCAAGTTGAGCAAGGAAGGAGAGCCAGAAATCTGGAACGCGATTCGGTACGGCTCGGTCCTTGAGAATGTTGTCTTGGATGATCAGCGAGTACCGAATTACGACGATGTATCCCTGACGGAGAACACCCGATGCGCCTATCCCCTTGAGTTTATTGACGGTGCTGTTTCGCCGAGCATGGGCGGACATCCCAAGAATATTTTCTTCTTGACTTGCGATGCCTACGGCGTCCTGCCCCCGATCAGCAAGCTGACACCAGAGCAAGCCATGGAGCATTTCTTGAATGGATACACGGCGAAGGTTGCGGGCACGGAGGCGGGAATCACGGAACCACAACTCACCTTTAGCACTTGCTTTGGTGCGCCATTCTTGCCGCTTCACCCTTCCAAATACGCGGCGTTGCTGGCCTCAAAAATGAAGGAGCACAGTGCCAATGTTTGGCTGGTGAATACTGGTTGGACTGGCGGCGGCTATGGAGTTGGGCGTCGGATGAGCCTCAAGCACACGCGAGCCCTGCTGAACGCGGCTCTAGCTGGCTCATTGGCAAACGGTGATTTTGAAGCTGATTCCATCTTTGGACTTTCGATACCAAAGGCATGTGATGGCGTACCTTCCGAAATTTTGAATCCGCGCAACACTTGGACCGACAAGGATGCCTACGATGCCGCGGCCACAAAGCTGAAGGGGCTGTTTGACGCTAACTCGGCTAAGTTTAAGTAAGACATGAGATTCTTGGTTTCACTGCCTTTACTCGTGCTTGCTGGCTGTGCGGCACCACCGGTTACGGAAACGAAATCTCCTGCTTCAAAAGTACCAAAGACCCTCACGCTCGCTGAAGGTGAGTTGGTCTCGCTTGCTGATCTTGAGATAACGTTGCCTTCGAACTGGAAGGTCGCTGACTTTTCAAACTCAGAATGGAAGTCCAAGATGGCCAAATTGGCAAAAGGGAATGCTACGGTGTCTGGCATGATGTCAATGATGGAGGAAGCGAGCAGATCGGGTTTTATCAAGTTAGTGGCCTTCGACCTCGCGACTGCCGGGAGCGGATTTGCCAACAATATCAATGTAATCGTTACTCCTGGACAAGGACTGCCTTTTGCAAAGCTTGTAGCGGCCAACGATGAGCAACTCCGCACCATTGCAACGAAGGGACACGAACCAAAGCTAGAGCGTAAGATGCTTACCAATGGCCAATGGGCCATCTTGAGTTCGCACGTACCAACTGGACCAAATGGAAAGGATATTGCTATCAAGACCTGTTTAGCCCTTCATAGCGATAAGGCATACACCATTACGTTCTCTACCTTGCCGGGCAAGGAAGACCAAACCTTTGGCTTGGTGGAACCAGTGTTGGGCTCGGTGAAGTTTAAGTAGCCGTTAGTTTGCGGCCGGGATAACCAGGTAAGCCTCTAACCGAGCTTCATTCCAATTGTCACCAAAGGTGATGTTGCGTGGGCCAGGTAGTCCAGTCATATTGTCATCACCGTAGGTGACATTTAGGGCAACCTGTGAAGCAGTGGCAGAGGACGAGAAGATAGCCGTGGGCATAAAACTTCCCGTCATGAGCTTGCCAATCAGCCAACTTGAATTCGGACCAAATAGAGTTACGCTTGATGGAGTTGGGTCACCGATCGCGGTGAAGCTCAAGGCCCGTTTTGGGTTGGCAAAATCAATCGCGGTTGATAAATCCACGACGCCGTTGAAGGCTGCAAATTGCCCCGACTCAAACGGGAATCGCAGGGATCGTGCTGGATTTGTTTTTGGCGGTGTAAGCGGCGTTAAGGAGAGTTTGACTGCCCGCTGCTCACCACTGCCGTAGAGAAGGAGGCGAACCACCGGCTTTCGACCTTCGGCTGAGAAAAAGTACGGCACGGAAGTGAGTGAGCTATTCGGAAGCCCTGCGTGCACGAACTCCCATTCCTTGGGAATTGATTTCCATCTCTCGCCTTTGTCCTCAATGAGCGGGCGCGGAGAGGGTTGTGCTAAGAAAGTCCACACCATTCGCACACTCCCTTGCGGTGCACCAATGATCGTATAGCCGCTTGTACGCTCAACTTTTTGTAATGAAACATCTATAAATCGAAAGCGACCCATCTTTGGACTCGTGACCGAAATCTCGGTCCTGTTCTTGGGAATCTGTTGAACTTCTGGGTTGTTATCAGGTCCGGTGCCGTCTGGGGCGCCGAAGTCGCGCCAGACTTGGAACTGTTCGATCGCAACACTGCTGGGAGCAGGTACCGAGTTCCTAATTTTGTCATAGAGTCGGACGGGGGGCATTTTTTCTCGCCGCAGGACATCCAAGATCATGTGCGACCACCTGCGCACATCGGGATAGCGATCTAGGCGAAATGGGGCTGCGCCACCGGGCGAGTGGCAGGGTAGGCAGTACTGCCCAATGAGTGGCTTGATGTGCTTTAGGTAAGAAACGGGACTATTTGGCTTTGCGATGAGCGGGTCGGGAAGTGTGCAACCTTGAGGCTCTGATCTTGATGGAATCATGGATTTCCCGGCGATGGCTGCTGCATAGCCTTCCGCGAGCAGGAATCGTGAGTCTGGGTTGGTAGCCAACCCCACTCCCCCTACAAAAATCGTCTGATCTCCGCGGCGAACGACCGCCGATGGGAAGCGGTCCAAGGCAAATTGAAAGGCGAGGTCCGCCCCTTGAGTGGCGCGGAGATCACCGGTCAAATGAAACCGCTTGGCATATGCTTGGGTCGCCGGCAAGGAGTCATTTGGGAACCACCATATCACCTGCGCGCTGGGGTGGTCATGGTGCCAGGCGGCTACCTTTTGAACCCAACGCTGGGCAACGGGGCAATCGGTGCTCCAGATGAGGTCCACTTGAACCTTCGCTTGGTGCCCGAAGAGGAAGGGAAGCATGATCAGGCTAGGCGTCGGTACATGCGAAGGTTGGTGTTGACACGGATTGGGATTGCCTTTTCGGCCGCTGTAACGTCGCTCCAAAAGGCTAATGAGTCAAGGCGGCTGGGTGAGATGAGGCTCCGCCCAATATAGGCACCGAGGAAGCCCTCTATGAGCCAGAGTGAGTCCAAAATATACTTGGCTTCCTCCAACTCGTCGGAAACGTGTCCCGGTGCGGCAACATGGTGGTTGGTGCTGCAGTAGCCATCAATGGGGACATCAACATGGGTGACTCCTTGATGATAGATGATCTCCATGCGGTCAATATCGTCAGGAGCTTCGCCCTCTGCGACGAATTCTCTGAAGGAACTCGACATAATGAACTTGTTTTCGGCCTCGTTGAGCGTTTCGAGGTCGTCGAACTCGCTGACGGCCAACACGCGAGTGCCAAAGATGCGTTTCCAAAAGGTAACTTTAGCCGGGCCAGTAGCTTCACGCAAGTTAGCGTACAACTCATTCAGAGTCTCGGGCGTATCGTCGGGAAGCTGCTGTACGGAAAGGTTCAAAATGCCAGGCACACAGTATTTTGACAGGTAACTAGGTCGGATAGCGCTCGGTAGGACCTGAGCTGACCCGCTTGAAGTTTCCTGACTGTTTCGTTCATCCTAGGTTCCAAATGTCAACAACACTTGATGCCATCAACGCGATCGAAGAACGGGCGTTGTCCGCATTAGGGTGTGCGTCAAGCACAAGTGCGCTTAGAGATGTGGAGGCCGCCTATCTTGGGAAGAAGGGCGAGCTGTCGTTGCTCATGGGTGAACTTGGAAAAATCCCAAACGACGAACGTCCAGCTTTCGGTAAGGCAGTAAATGAAGCCAAGTTCAGGGTGCAACAAGAATTGGATTCTCGCCATGCGACGCTCAAGGCGGGAGAACGGGCCGAACAATTTGAACGAGAGCGCATTGATATCTCGATGCCGGGGCGACGATCGACGGCAGGGCGCGAACACATCCTGCAACTTACGACCAACAAGATCAAGGAGTTCTTCGTTGGGCTTGGTTTTGAGTACCGTGAGAGCCCCGAGCTTGAAAAGTTTGAATATAACTTTACATCTCTAAATTATCCAGAAGATCATCCAGCGATGGATGAGCAGGACACGTTCTATGTGACGGATGATGTGCTATTGCGAACTCAGGCTACAGCACTTCAGGGGCATGTTTTCGAGAATATCAAGCCCCCTCTCAGGATGTTCACGGTGAGCCGTACTTTCCGTAACGAGGCGGTTGACCGGACCCACAGCCACACCTTCCATCAGGTGGACGCCTTTATGGTGGATGAAGGGGTATCAATGGCGCATCTGAAGGGCACGCTGAATGCCTTTGCCAGTGCCATGTTTGGCGGCGAGGCTAAGGTCCGATTCCGCCCGGATTTCTTCCCGTTTGTCGAACCAGGTGTGGACTACGCGATCTCAACGCCGAAGTTGTTTGGCGGGAAGTGGGTCGAACTCGGCGGGGCCGGGATGATTCATCCAAATATTTTGCGCCGCTACGGGATTGATACGGAGCGGTACACGGGCTGGGCGTTCGGGCTCGGCGTGGAGCGAATTCCGATGATGGCTACGGGGATTGATGACCTACGGCACTTCCTAGAGAACGACCTTCGGTTCTTGGATCAGTTTGCGTGA
>JADLGZ010000142.1 GCA_020849075.1 Fimbriimonadaceae bacterium
CGTTCTGGGTGATTTCGTCGGCCGTCCCGCTGGCAAAAATCTTGCCGTCAATCAGAATATTGTTGCGGTCCGTGATTTTGAGGGTAGCCGCTACATTGTGATCGGTAATCAGCACACCGATATTTCTCAACTTGAGCTTATAAATCAGCCCCTGAATCTCTTCGATCGTCACCGGGTCAATACCAGTGAAGGGTTCATCCAGCAGAATGAACTTTGGATCAGTACTAAGGGAGCGGGCGATCTCTACCCGCCGGCGTTCGCCACCGCTGAGGACGCCAGAGGTTCGATCCAAAATGTGGTGAATGTGGAGCTCTTCGGCAAGTTCATCGGTCTTTTCCCGAATCTCTTTGCGGGAGGCCCCATTGATCTCCATGACGAGGCGGATATTGTCGCGAACCGTGAGCCTTCTAAACACGCTAGTTTCCTGAGGAAGATAACCCACTCCCGCCCGAGCCCGCCGGAACATCGGCATCTTGGTCACCGTAAGGTCATCGAACCGGACATGCCCGCTGTTTGGCTTGATCAAGCCGATAATCATGTAGAAGGTTGTCGTCTTCCCGGCCCCATTGGGCCCAAGCAACCCGACGACTTCGCCTTGGTTCACCTCAAAGGTGACGCCGTCAACGACGTTGCGCCCCTTATAGGCCTTGACTAGTCCCTCGGCAAGAATTCTCATGGTTGACGGCCGGACGCTTGCCCCGGGTTACCCTCGGCGTAGACTTCTCTAACGAATCCCTGGGCGTCAAGGATCACGCGGAACTTTTCGCCTTCCATTCGGCCCACAAGATCGGGCCCCTTTCCGGTCACCACCACACCGCCGGTCAGTTCAATCTCCTGAGCGCTGGAATTGAAGGTGAGGCGGCGCCCGGTAGCGGAGAGGTCAGTTGTTTCCAAAGCCCCCTGCTTGTTCCTCCGCTTGTTGATCAGTCTCAAGGTCACCGGGCCCGTGATTTCTGCCGCCTCTATGGGTTGCGAAGCACCGATCGCAAGTTTAAAGGTCCCGGCCGTGCCCGTCATTTGCATCCATTGGTTTCCATTGATGAGGGCGCTCGTCAGGATGACCGGGCCCCTAAGCGCAAGGTTGCCGGTCTTTTCATCTCCCGTGAAGTCGGCTTGATCACTGGTTAGTACTGAGCTTCGGACCTGGCCCCTTTCGGTACGCTTCATTTCGGTCCTCACCTCTCCGGCAAGATTGGCTTTGCTGAGGATGGACTTGCCGCCCGCACCCTGTTTGATGTTGCCTTCAATCGTCCTCGCCTTCATATTCAGGCCCTGGCTCCTCCAAGTCCCTGTGGCTGGCGTTCCTGTGACTACAAAGTGGGTGGTCTCGTCGTTAACCTTGGTCGCTCGCCACGTCGAAAAAGTAAGCCGCATATTGCCCATCTCATCCGAAAAAGTCCCCTGCGATATGGCAAGAGTGGCGAGCAGCGGAGCAATAAGCGCTTTCATTTTTGGATCGTTCTTGTAGCTTTGTGGAGTTCCGACATCGTTTAAGTCTGGTGCGGCCCAGATAGTATCTAACTTACTCGTATTGAAGCGCTTGCCCCTAAAGGCAACGTTTCCTTTGAGTTGCATCATTTTGATCTCTGGAAGCCATTCCAGTCTATCACCCATAATTCGGTTCAACTGGGCCCTGTCGCTGAGGACCACGTCCCCTTGTAAACGCAAAGCTTGAGTCTTTTGTTCGGCAAACCCTTGCTTGGACCTAAACCGGGCCGCCGCTTCTCCCTTGTCGTATACATCGCCAGTCACGCCTTGCATCTGCGCCGTAATGGCGCCATTGGGATCAACATTAACTTGTGCGGTTTCGGCATTGGCCCTCCAGACTTCCGAGCGTTCCTTGTCGCGACTCAGGACACTAATTCCACCAGTACCGATGCGTTGGGCCGGTTCATCATCGCCCTTTGAACTCGGTGCCTTCTTGGGCTCGTTCTTTGCGGCCGAGCAACCGGCGACAACGATGGCAAGAGCAAGCAGGCCGACAGTAATCTCGCAGTAGGAACGCTTCACAGGTCCTATCCGCGCTCTCCTATTGCCAAGATACCTACCCATTGGTCATCCATTATCACAACCCCGGCATCAAAGGTCGAATCGGATAACGGTGACCAAGCGGTGACTCCCTCATCATCATAGGATAGGACGTTCGTGAGGTAGTGGCGCGGCATTTGGAAGGTGTCGAAAAGGTGTTCGGCGATCGCCCTCGCCTCAATCCCCTCCATCATCCAATAGTCTGTGATGAGAGATTTGCCCAAGACACGGACAACGAGTCCTTCAGCTCCATAGGAGTCAAGGGAGGACCACTTGTCGCCAAGCTGAGCGAGGCCAAGTTCTTCGCAGAGGAGATCCGCCTCAACTTCAGGATTATCTAGCGACTCGCGTCGGCGCAGGCGACACCAAATAGTTTGGCCTCGCTCGCCGTTTTGAAGGCTCTCCGCGACCTTCTCCCATTGCCGAAATTTTAGGGCAAATCGCTTATCACTGGAGGGATCGGTCATCGCAGATACCCATTTTAGCCGACCTGCCTCACCCGGGCTCGGTCAAAGAGAAGTTCGATCACCGACGAAGGGCCGATTTCTGTGCCGTCCGTAGTTGCGGTCGCCGCGCCCGCTGCGAGCCCCCACTGAAAGGCAATCGGGACTGGATCGCCGCCTTCAAGCCGGGCCAAAAATGCACCGAGCATTGAATCCCCGCTTCCGACTGTGCTGACCGCGATGACCTGAGGTGAGTCCCCTTGGTAGACCCCCTCCGAAGTGGCTAAGACGGCTCCTTGGGCGCCAAGACTAATTATGACGATCTCGGCCTCCGCTAGTTCACGAAGATCTTGTGCCGCTTCCACAGGGTCTTGAATCGCCTGACCTAAGAGGCGTTCCGCCTCCTTCAAGTTTGGCTTCAACATGGTTGGGCGTGACTTGACGGCTAAAGCTAGTGCATCGCCATCGGCATCCACCAACACCCGTTTCCCCTTGGACAGGGCAAGGAGCTCTTGATAAACAGTCAATTCCAGTCCTGGGGGTATTGATCCGCAAAGGCACACCCAGTCGGCTTGCGGTAAGAGTTCTTGAAACAAGGCGCAGAAAGTTGCCCACTCCTGGGCTGAGACGAGGGGACCGAGGGCATTAAGAGTGGTTGGTGGATGGCCGTCGTCGGTCTCAATGTTGAAGTTGGTGCGGGTTGGTTCCGCCGTGGGCGTAAACTGGTGGGGAACCCCATCCCGGTCAAGTAGGCCCCGCAGAAAGTCTCCGGTGGGACCTCCGGCAAAGCCAGTAGCGAGGGTATTTCCGCCGAGCATATGAGCAACTCGGCTGAGGTTGACCCCTTTACCCCCGGCGTCAATTTGGACCTTCTGCACCCGGTTCGTGTCGCCCAACTTGAGGCTATCCAAAAACAAGGCTTGATCAATACTGGTGTTGAGGGTGACAGTGAGGATCACCGTGCCATGACCTCAACCAGCAATAGCTTTTCGGGGTCAATCTGACGCTCAGTACTGAGGACATAGCTGAGCGGGTGGCTGACCAACTTAGTGCCGTCCACCCCAACCATCTCGCCTCGGTGCCCACTGATGAGGCGGTTGGCAGCATGGGCACCCAGTTGTAGGGCGAGAACCCGGTCAAACGCCGTTGGGCTACCACCGCGTTGCATATGTCCAAGAACGAGATAGCGCGCCTCGTATCCCGCGTGCTTCTCGATAAAGTCTCGAACGTCTACTGCCCTTAAGGCTCCCTCCGCCACAACGATCAGGCTGGATCGCTTGCCCTTTTCGTGCATCTTCCGCAGATCATCGCAAATTTCAAGGAGCGAGAAGGGGATCTCGGGAATGATGACCGCTTCGGCTCCGCCCGCCAAGCCCGCCTCAAGAGCAATAAATCCATTGTGGCGCCCCATCACCTCCACTACAAAGACTCGCTCGTGTGAGTAAGCCGTATCGCGGACACGGTCTATCGCATCCAACGCCCCGTTTACGGCGGTGTCGAAGCCAATAGAAAAGTCGGTACCGTTGATATCATTGTCAATCGAGCCCGGCACCCCCATAACTGGGTAATCAAAATCCTCGTGGAGGAATTTTGCGCCCGTGAGCGAACCGTCTCCCCCGATGACGACCAATCCCTCAACGCCATTTGCACGGAGATTTTCGACGGCCTTAGCCCGACCCTCATGAGTTCGGAATTCCTTGCTGCGCGCCGTCCGCAATATCGTGCCGCCTTGGGCGATGATGCCCCCTACGGTCCGGCTCTCGAACTCGAGGATTTCATTGTTCATGATCCCTTCGTAGCCGTGGTAGAAACCGACCACTTCGGTTCCTTGACCTATGGCCGCTCTCGCGGCTCCGCGAATCGCCGCATTCATCCCCGGGGCATCCCCTCCGCTCGTGATGATTCCGATTCGCTTCATCATTTTTTATTATGGAGCGTGAGCCGACCCAGTGGAGATCACTCTGGGATTCCATCCGTCCGATTAGGGAGAGGGTAAATCATCGACTCATTGGACGCCATAAGCCGCATTGAAGCCGCATCGCTGGCCCGTATCGCCCCAACGGTCCGGCAAGCAATCGCGGATAGTCCGGACCCGGAGAGAGCCGCAATTCATCTAGAGCGGTGGTTGGCGGCGACGGCGAGCCCGGCTACCTTCGTGAGCCTCCTGAATGAGGGTCATCCAGAATGGTTAATCAAGCTCCTTGCCTGCAGTAGCCAAGTCACCGACATTCTCGTGCAGAACCCCGAGATGGGCGCCATCTTCTTCGAAGACTTTCCCATACCGACCTTGGAAAGCCTCCTCCAAGAAGGGCGTCGCATGCTGGAGGTAGCCCACTCCACCCAACACCGACTTGACCGCCTTCGGCTCCTAAAGCAAAAGTGGACCCTTCGGCTTGCTTATGTTGAGGTGAACGGTCTCTGGAACCCGAGTGCTAGCTTGCAAGCGATCAGCGATCTTGCGGAAGCCATCGTCCTCCTTGCGGTGGAGGCGACTTGGACCCCCTTCGCTCTGGAGAAGGGGTTGGAACCCCAGTGCCCGATCCAAATCGTGGCGTTTGGCAAGCTTGGCGGGCATGAACTGAACTACTCCAGCGACATTGACCTTGCGTATATCGTGTCTGGCGACCTTACCGATACGACGGCCTTGGAGCGATACTGCACTCACTTGGGGCGGGCCCTCGAGAACCAGATGGGGCGAGGAATGCTCTACCGGGTGGATTTGAGATTGCGACCTTACGGGGCTAGTGGCCCCATCCTCAATCGCATGAGCGCGGTTGAAGCGTACTACGACCGATACGCCGAAGTCTGGGAACATCTTGCCCTCGTGCGCTCGCGGGCAATTACACCAGGAAGCTGGTGGAACAACTTGAGGAGTCGAGTAGCCTTTGGCTCTCACCGAAGTTCTTGGCAGATTGAAGAACTGCTTAAACAACGAGAGCGACTAGAAGAAATCACAGTTGGGGATGACCTTAAGCGCGGGCCGGGCGGGATCCGTGACATTGAGTTTCTCACCCAAACATTGCAACTCGTACACGCAGGTCGGAAGCCTGAGTTGGAAGAGCGCCGCACATTGGCAGTCCTTCCACTTTTGTCAGCAGCTGGGTTGCTGGCAGAAGAGGATGCCAAGTTCCTTAGCGATGCATATTGTTTCCTCCGACTGACGGAGCATCGGTTGCAGTTGGAAGCCAATGTGCAGACTCACACATTGCCCGAAGACCCTATGTCGCTTGGTCGTCTCGCCCTTTCGCTGGGTTTCCAAGGACCTAATGAGTTTCTCATTCACCTAAACCAGGTCCGGATCCGGGTTAGAGATATCTATTTGACCCTGATGAGACCCCTTGCGTCGAGCGCGGTCGAAGCGGCTCCCGGCTTAGACTGGTTAGGCGATTACGCCTCTGCAACCATCGAAAGTGAGGGGGGATTAGCTCGAGTGCAGAAATTGGCTTCCAATGCGCCTGTCTTGATTGAGGACTTCCAAGGAGAACCGGCGCTGATCGAACAACTAATATCTGGGGAGATATTGGAGGGTTCTGAGTTTCGGATTGATCCATCTGTAAACATAGCCAAGTCGGCAAGGGTGGCCCGGACAAAGCGAATTGCGAGATGGGCTCTGACCCATGAAGGGTCGCTCGGCGATTCCTTGGATGAGGTAACTGATGCCCTCCTTCATCACCTCTTGGGAGCACTTCCGCTTGATTGCGTGGCACTCGGAAGCTATGCCACCCACGACACGGGGCTCACCAGCGATGCCGACTTGGTGCTGTTCTGCCCGTCGGGAGTCCGCCACCTGGACGCAGAGCAAGCCGCCCACGGATTTCTGCAGCAAGTTCAAACTTTACGAAATCAAGGCTATCCCCTGAGCATTGACTTGCGTCTAAGGCCCGATGGCAAGAAGGGCATGCTGGCCCGAACCTACGATGGATTCCTTGCCTACGCGCAGACCGATATGGAACCCTGGGAACGGCTAGCATGCGGACGTTCAAGGCTGATTTCTGGATCAGCAAGGGCAATCGAGACCTTACACGAGATTTCGTCCGGGTTAGACCCCATCGCGCTTGAGAACCTGTTGTCCGTTAAGCAGCGCTTGGAGACTGAATTGGCTGGCCCGGATGACCTTAAGCATGGGCTCGGTGGCTTTGATGACTTGAATTGGCTTATCCAACTGCTCACGTTATCTCGCCCCTTAGCCAGAAACCTCACGAGCGTGACCACTCCGCAGCGTCTGAATGATTTGCGTAAGGCTGGGCTTCTGACCGAAGCTGAACTTGAAACCTTGGTGACGGCTCACCGGAACCTGCTGACCACGCGCTGGCTCTTGGAATGCGGTGACCAGAGTCTTGCCGCGGATGGGGCATTGGATCACCGAAAGCCGTACCGGGTCGCCATTCGAGAAGTATTTGAACGTAAAGTCGCCGAACTTCGCAGCCGATAATTCTTCTTGATGTCGGCGGCCCATAAATTAGAAGAAGACCTCCTGTCGCTGTTTGTGGTGGAATCGGTCCAGGACGAGAGTGGGCTTCAGAAATACTTGAGGCGGGTTTTGGAGGTGGCGACTCGGTGCTTCCGGACAACCGGGGCCTCAATCTTCCTCCACGAGGACGGGATCTATCAACTCGCGGCTAAGCATGGACCCGGGGTCCGGACGCCAGACGGAGCCGTCATCGAGCCGGGATTCGGGCTCGCCGGAGAGGCTATCGCAGAAGGGCAACCCCGAATCATCACCGAGGGAGAAAGGAGCGATATCTCCAGTTCGTTGATTGTCCCCTTGATGGAAGAAGGATTTTGCATCGGGGTTTTGAATATGGCACGTGGCCATGATGAGCCCCACTTTGGTCCAACGGACATGGAATACGCGCAAGGTGTCGCCGGACAAATCGCGCTTGCTGTCCATAATGCTCGCCTATTCGCATCAACTCGCGAGATAGGCCGCCTGAAGCGATTGGCGGAAGTCGGTCAAATGACCGCGGCCATCGCCCATGAGATTCGTAATCCATTGACGGGCATCTACGCCGCCGCCAAAATGATCCAAGAGGCCCCCGAAATGGCTCCAGAAATGGCAGAGATCATTGAGGACGAAACGGACAAACTCAGTCAACTCTGTGACGAGTTCCTAGAGTTTGCGCGGCCCATGAGGCTCAATTTGGAGCGTGCACAACTTGGGGACGTTGCCCGTGGAGTGGCTCGGTTGGTCAATTCAGATTTTGAGCAAGCGGGTGTTGCTTTGGAGCTCAAGTCAGCAAAGGTAGCTAAGGAGATTGACCCAAGACGCATTGAGCAAGTTATGCGGAATCTTCTCCAGAATGCAAGGCAAGCGACCCCGAAAGGTGGAACAGTAAGTCTGGATGTTTGGGATTGGGGATTTACAGTTCGAGATACGGGGGAAGGCATGAGTGAGGAAGCCCAAGCCAAACTCTTTTCGCCGTTCTTCACGACAAAGACAAGTGGGACGGGGCTTGGCTTGAGCGTCGTGCAGAAGATTATCCACGCTCACGGGGGGCATCTGTCGGTTGAATCGGCCTTAGGTGAGGGAACCAAATTTGAGGTGCACTTGCCGTGAATGGCCCTCTGCTGATCGTCGATGATGAGCCGAACATCCGCCGTATCTTGCAAGTAGCCTTTGAGAAGGCGGGTATTGAGACGGTCGTTGCTGAGAATGGGCTCCAGGCTCTTCGAGCTTTGGAAACTGGCCCCGTATCCGGCGTTCTGACGGATGTGACCATGCCCGAGATGACGGGCCTTGAACTTCACGATCAAATCATCGCCCGCTGGCCTGACTTACCCGTGATCATCATGACCGCCTACGGCACGATTCCTCAGGCCGTGGCTGCCATCCGGAAGGGAGCCTATGAGTTCATCACAAAGCCCTTTGACTTAGACTCGCTCAAGAAGATCGTCAAAAGTGCACTCGGTGAAACTCCGGCTCCTCGGGCCAAACGAGGGGTCAAGAAGGGCAAGACGACTTTCATTGCCGCGAGCCCGGCTATGAAGGAAGTTGAGAAACTGGTGCAGCAGGTTGCCGATACACGGGCCACCGTCCTGATCACGGGCGAGAGCGGCACCGGAAAGGAGGTGGTGGCGAAACTTCTCCACGAGTTATCGCCTCGAGCGAGCCAACCCTTCATTGCGGCTTCTTGCGCCGCCATTCCCGAGAGTCTGATGGAGAGCGAACTCTTCGGCTACGAGAAGGGAGCCTTCACCGGCGCTCAGGGCTCAAAGCCCGGTCGGTTTGAACTGGCCAACAATGGGAGCCTGTTCCTGGATGAAATTGGCGATGTACCGCCTTTGATCCAAGTCAAGTTGCTAAGGGTGTTACAGGAGCGGGAATTTGAGCGACTTGGGGCGACCGCGCCGACAAAAGTAGACGTGCGATTAATCACGGCAACAAACCGAGATCTCCACCAAATGGTTGAGGATGGTGCCTATAGATTGGATCTTCTTTATCGCCTCCAGGTTGTGGAAATCCACCTCGCCCCACTTCGTTCGCGTGTCGAAGATGTTGGTGCGCTTGCATCTCACTTTTTGGCCAAGTTCTCCGCTGAAAATGGAAGGAGCCTATCAACAATTTCTCAGGATGCCATGCGACGATTGGAAGCTTATGGCTGGCCGGGCAATGTACGCGAATTGAGCAATGCGATCGAGCGCGCCACGGTGTTGGCCGCCAAGGAAGAAACCGTGTTGGATGTTTCGCACTTGCCGAGTGCGCTCAGACAAGCCGCCTAGCGTAATTAGCCAATTCGGGTGCTTTGGGCGTACTCGGCGCTCTTGTTCACCCAGTACTGGAACTTGTCAAAGCTGTCAAGAACTTCTTTAGGCATGCGGACATATTCGCGCATGGGTTCGGCATCGGGTTCGGTGCGCATGAGTTCCGCTCCTGGAAGTGCGAGTGCCGATTCTCGATCCTGCGATCCCAGTTTTAGGCCGACGTCTTCACCATGAAGGAAGGCGAACATCTTCTCTCCGGTGTACACCCCCATACCGTTGAACATGCGACGCGCACGAACATCAAAAGCTTCGGCAGCCTTCATGACTTGTTCGTAGCGCAACGGGCGATAAACCATCGGCAAACTGGACCAAAAGATGATTGGATGGCTCTGTAGGCCACACGGCCGTCCAATGACGTGCCCTGCTAAAGATTATACCTTGAGCGTGGCGGGTAGGCTCATCAGCAATGTCGAAGAGCCTCCTGATAGTGGACGGATATTCGCTCCTGTTTCGTGCCTTTTTCTC
>JADLGZ010000143.1 GCA_020849075.1 Fimbriimonadaceae bacterium
GCCACGGTCTTTTTCAGTATAACCGACGAGGCACGCGGCCCCGTTCCTAATATGGACGACTGGCCTACTTCACTTGATCTGCTAGTTTCTGAAGTTCAGCAACGTTGAGGCTCCCCACGAGTACAACAGTGATTTCGCCAAAGGTCTTAGTGACGGTCGCCAATCCAGGGCCCTGTCTACCTTTGAGGCGCCGAGCATCAATCGATTTTCGAGTAATGAATAGCGATAAACGGCGGCCTTGGCGGTTGAAGTAGCTCTGGCTTACGGCCCGATTCCCTTGCCCTAAAGGCAGTGCATTGACGGACTCCAAAACATAGCCTGTCGACTCTGGCAATCTGAGCGGGCGAACTCCGACCGCACTCGCTTGGCGCCGAAGCAGATCATCAATAGTGACGACCTTTGCCCCTTGCCGGGAAATCTTGAAGTCGCTTTCATCGAAAGTGGGGCTGAGATCCACTCGCAAAAACTCCATAGAGCCCACCAATCGACCAGACGGATCGAACAGCTCACGCTTTAGGATCATCGCGGTATCCGGATCAATCCATAGCCTGCCCATCACATTGTTGTTGGCGTCTACGAAAGAAAGCAGCGTCGTCTTCTGCCCTGCTACCGCGCCTCCGGCGCTTTCCTTGATCTGCGTACCTCGCCCCCCCCGAACCATCTCTCCGAGGCGTATCAGAGGCTCATCCAGATGAACTGGGCGTACCTGTATCTCATTGGAGCCCGGGAAGAAGTGCGACCGAGTTCCCCCCACGATCACAATGATCTGACCCGCATCATCGGATCCGGGTTCGAATTCCACCCTTGACCGACTTCCATCCTGCCAAACCCGTTCAATATTCATTTTGGATTGCGGCCCAAGGCGCATGACCATCTTACGCACGCCCGAATACTTCAACTTAGTTTGGGCTCGCAGCGCGCGTTCAAGAATGGCGCTTTTTGGCCGGCGATTGGCCCCAGCGGGGCCAATCTGACCAACGCTAGAACCAGCTAGGGCCAAAACACACAGGATTGGGATGAGACTCTTCAAAATGCTCCTAAATCAGCCTCCGTCCATTGATAGTCGGTATTAACGGTCTTCGCCTGAATGGGCTCGGAGCCATCTCCGGCTCCTGTACTTAACGCGAACACGTTCGCACGATGGGCATCCAAAAGAATCTGCTCTGCGTTAGCGCTACTCGCCAACGAGCCCCCCTTTGATGGAACGGGCTTGGTGAGAAAGAATATCGAAGCGGCTACGGCGACTGCTGAACCAAAGCCGACCACGCCCCATTGACGAAATTTGCTTCGCTTAGGTGTATGGTGAGTGATCAAGCGCTCGTTCAAAGCAGAACGCCATGCCAAGCTAGGCTCCTCATCAGGTACCTGGCGGACGAGGGATGCGGCGACCTCGCTGGCTCCGAGGACCTGATCCAGTTCATGAGCTTCGGCCATGCTCAACGGCACTTCCCGGGCCAACTTCGAATAAAGTTCGTTGTTGTCAATCATGATCGGTAGACCTCCACCGCCTTCTGGACATGGCTTCTCGCTAAGAAGAGTCGACTCTTGACGGTACCTACGGGAACATCAAGAATCCCCGCTAATTCGTCGTATCCCATTTCTTCTTTATCATGCAAGAGCAAGACCGTTCGTAATTTCTCACTCATGGTCCCGATGGCTTCCTCAACCACAGTCCTCAGTTCATCATCCAAGACTTGAACTTCCGGGTCCCAGCGATGATCGGGCATTTCTAGTGAACCCTCGCTCTCGTCGAAGCTAGCTTCTGGCACCGTGCGCTGCCGCTTGCGGGCATTGTCCACACACAGGTTGTAAGCGATACGAAATAGCCAAGTACGCAGGCTCGAACGACCATCAAATCGGTCCATGCCCTGATACGCCCGGATAAAGACTTCCTGAGCAATGTCTTCGGCCTCCTCACTAGTGGCCACCATACGGCGAACAAAGCCGATCACACGCGCCTGATAGGCATCAATGATCTTACCAAAGGCCTCAAAGTTCTTCCGACGGCATTGCTCCACCAAAGCCAGTTCGGCAGATGCATCCAGTCGTTCTCGATTGGTCAATCGTGCTACTCCGAAGATCACAGACATCTATACGAGAAGACGAAGGATTCACTTGAGAGTTCAATGAAGCCCTCAGGCAGACGATCTTAGAATCGCACGCCGGCGTAGATCCCCCAGCCGTTGAATTTTGCCTCGGTGGAACCAACCCACTTAAGCTCAACAAAAGTGGGCATCTGGTTCATATCAAATTTGTATCCCAACCCAAACTGATAGGCCGGGCGGATGCGATTCTCGTTCTCATTCTCATCGTTTCGCATCTTTGTAAAGCCGGCACCTCCACCAATAAAGTAGTACATCTGGCCGGATTCGGAGACGTAGTTCAGAAGAACCGGCGTGTTTCGGAAGCTGGATTTCTGAAAAAAGTCTAATGACAATGACAGGCTGTTGTCCGAGCCGTCGTTGTTGGATCCAAGTTTCTTGATTCGATAGTCAAGACCAAAGGTCGTCCACTGCTTCCCTGCAATCGTTTTTACGGAGCCGTCTACGGGCCAGAACATCCCGATGCGTACACTTGCTCCGAGCGAGGAAGCATCTTGTGCCATTGCTTGCGCCACGGAAACAAAAGTTAGGGTCAAAATCGTTGCGTATCTCATCGCGTTCCTATACATGTTATCCCCAGACGATTTCACGGTGCTCAACGCTCCGCAACCGGCGCAAAAACTCATCTTGGGTGACCTCGTACGCGCCGAGCGAGCGCGTGTGTTCGTTGATGAACTGGCAGTCAAACATTTGAAAGCCAAGAGTTCTTAGCTTTCCTAGGAGAAAGTGAAGCGCAACTTTGCTAGCATCAGTCGCACGGTGGAACATTGACTCGCCACAAAAGCATGCTCCAATTGCAACTCCATACACGCCCCCTACGAGTTCTCCATCCTGCCAAACTTCGCACGAATGGCCCCATCCTTCCTGGTGTATGAGGGTCCAAACCCGAATGATTTCTTCGGTGATCCAAATATGCTCGTCCCGCTGGCAGCCTCGCATAACCGCTTCAAAGGCACGGTCAAAAGTCACGTCAAAGCCTGGTCCCTTTTGATACGAGTCACTTTTTCCGAGGAGAAAACTCTTGTTTAGCGACCGACGGAGCGACCTGCTGATACGAATCCCTTCGATCGGAAGCATCGCCCTCAGCCTAGTTGAATAGAAGTATGCGGGGCCATCCTTCCCATCGCCCATCACGAAGTACCCCTTTCGATACGCCCAATCTACCGTCCAAGGAGTAAGCGGTACGCCACGCACAATGGATATTCTAACGTCATGAGTGCTCCCGAATTTCTCATTAGTGGCCTAAATGCTGCCGCGAAGCAGATCAATGCCGTGTTTAGCAACATAGCAGCCGACCATTGGGACCGACGAGCCACCTCCGAGGCCATGACGCCGCTTGAGAGCATCAGGCATTTGGCCCATTGCTATACCGCATTCATGTCCGAAGCCCGAGGTCAATCTTGGGACTGGCGGGCTCCCTTTGACCTCGGGGTAACGGAGCCGGAGGATATTCTAGCGAAGGCCAACGAACTCCGGGCCCAAGCGGTGGACATGGTCAAGTCAAGTACGGATGAGACCATCTATGAAAAGGCCATTAATTACATCTTGCTCCACGATGCGTACCACGTTGGCCAAATGGCGCTTTTCCGAATGCAGACCGATCCCACGTGGGACCCTCACTCACTCTACTAATCGGCTCGGAAGTTCTGTCCAATCACAGTTGGGTCCAAGGCTCTATTCGCAAGAGAACTGATATTGCCAAGGCGATCTACGGCACCCACTGCAAAGGCCCGTAAGGCAGGCGATCGTGGCAAAGATAGCGACATGGTCGTGCCGGGCAACAAGCGTTGGTTCCAAACATCTCCAACCAACGTGTTCACAACCCACCAACGGGAGGGTTCAGGCCCGCTCTGAGTCCAAGAAAGGACTAGGTTGCCGCCCGTGTTTACGAGCGACACGCTAGGACGCTGAGGGGGGACATTATCCTTCCACGGCGAAAGCGGTGGTAATGCCGGCACACTGTACAGTGAGGCCTTCAATGCCGAACGCAAGCCGTTGGTGTTGTCACGAATACCCTTTACGCTGTAAAAGACATTGCCAGTTGCTCCAGAGGTCTGACGAGTCAGGGACACTTGATCGACGATCTCTTGGACCGGCCAATTTCCGCTCAGGGTTTGGCTGGCATTATTCGATGGCCATAGGTGACGACCTTGAAGATTTTGGCTAGCCCACCAGTTTAGGAGCGGCCCGTAAGGCTGACCGGCAGAGGCGATGGTCCAATAGAGCTGGGGCGACATGAAATCCACCCATCCGTTGTTGAACCAGAGCTTAGAATCAGCATAGATGGAGTCGTAGGCGGAAAGCCCGGTCACACCGGGTGGATTACCCGGCTTCCAAATCCCAAATGGGCCGATCCCAAAAAGGACATGGCCCTTGTTCGGCTCGAGCCTAATTGAATCATAGATATCAAAGACAAAGTCATTGACATTCTTTCGCCGCCAGTTGGAAAGGGACAAGCCACCGCCGTACAGCGCATAAGTCGTGGAATCCGGGAAATCTAGGCCGCTGACGGGATATGGGTAGAAGTAGTCGTCGAACACCACTCCATCCACGTCGTAGCGACGGACAAGGTCCATAATGACGTTTTTTACGTGTGTTCGCGAAGCTGGATCACCGGGATCTAGGAGCCATAGTCCATCGTACTCCCTGACCGAGTTTGGGATCGTCCGATACGGGCTCGTCGGTGCAACGTACGAACTCGTTGATGTTGTCGCCGCATCATTCCATCCCACACCAGGCGGGGGCGTGAATTGGGGTGCAGAAACGTCTACGCGGTAGGGATTCACCCATGCATACAGTTGGATACCCCTTTGATGAGCACCCGCAATCCATTCGGATAGGGGGTCGTAGCCACCGGTTGTAGCTCGCCCCTCTCGTCCCGTCAGAAAGTAGGCCCAAGGCTCAAGGGTTGAGGGGTAAATAGCATCGGCCTGGGCACGAACCTGAAGAAACGCCGCATTCATCTTGGCATCGGCAAGTCCGTCCAAGATTGCGTTCATCTGGTTTCGCTGGGCCGTTACGTAGCTACTTCCAGCACCTCGAGAAGTGGGCCAATCAATTTGCCAAACGGTTGCCACCCATGCTGCCCTCATTTCGCGAGGAAACGTTGGCACGGCGAGAAGGGGCGTATTGGTGAACGTTCCTTGCGCCCAACCGAGCGAAGCACCCAACATGGGGATGGCAACTAAATTTCTCTTGAGACGCACAGCACCCATAATACAAAACTCTGGCCGATTGTGGTTACGGCAAAACTCTTGGTGCGGAGGCGTTTCCTACTCGGTCAATCAATGAGATGGCCACTGCTCCCGCATCCTTTAGGACCACGCTTTGGCCAACGGCCTCAACCACTTTCACCAGGTGCCAAGATCCGCGCACTTCTTGTTGGATGGCAAAGAAACGGGCATCAGCCGTCCCCGGCTTTTCAAGAATAATAATATTGCCATCCTTCTTTGCATTTGGAGTCGGAGGGACTTTGTTGCCCAGCCACGGGCTCGCTGGAACTAACTTGCGCTCCTTGTAGGGTCCATCCAGCAAGGCTTGGTCAATTCCCTTCCAATCATTCATTAGGGCCTTCATGCTGAAGTGAACCGCACCATTGACGGCCGGCTCATCGGTTAGCTGAAGCTGCCTGACCACTTGCTTAGCATCCCAATTGGGAGCGTTGTCCCCAAGCCGACTTGTGAATAGGCCAGGCCATAGATGCCGCTTCTTCGCATTTGTTGACTTCCAATACTCAAGTAGGACCGGGAAACTCTGTGCCGTCTGCTCAATGGGCCAGTAGAGTTGAGGCGTGAAATAATCCAACCAACCCTCTTGCCACCACTTGAGGGCATCCGCGCTCAGGTCCTCGTACTGGTCCACACCCGCCGTAATGCCTTGGGGGATGCCAGGGCGGTAGATTCCGAACGGACTAATGCCAAATTTCACCCAAGCCTTGCGTTGCTTGAGACCCTTGTAGACCCGCTCGATAAAGTCGTCCACATTCTTCCTTCGCCAATTGCTGAGGCTGAGTATCCCGCCGGCCTGTTTGTAAGCAGCATAGGTTTTGGAGTCGGGGAATGGTACGACCTTGCCCGATTCGCGCACCGGATAAGGGTAGAAGTAGTCGTCAATGTGGATTCCGTCAACGTCGTAGCGATCAACGACATCCATAAACACGTCAAAGCTCCGGTCTTGGACAAGCTTCGCACCTGGGTCCATCCATCGGTAGCCTCCGTAGCTGTAAACGATGTCTTTATGAGTGTTCGCAATATGGTCAGCCGGTATCGGGCTCTTCTGAGCGGGATGAAATGCGCGGTAAGGGTTGAACCACACATGGAGCTCAAGCCCACGCTGATGGGCTTCCTTGATAGCAAAAGCGAGGGGATCGTAGTCGGGTCCCTTGCCCGCTTGTCCACTTAGATAGTGGGACCAAGGCTCAAGTTTGCTCCGATAGAGCGCGTCGGCACTGGGGCGAATTTGAAAGATGATCGCATTCATATTGAGTTTCTGCGCCCGTTCAAGGATGCGAATCATTTCGAGCTTCTGTTGATCGCTGCTCAAGCCAGGTTTCGTTGGCCAATCAATGTTGTCTACCGTTGCCACCCAGGCGGCTCGGAATTCGCGTTCTACCGGGGGCGGGGTCGCTTGGGCCATAAGGGTTGTCGCGAGGATCGTCGAAAGCATATCTCACCATAGCAGACGCATAGCCTCTTTGTCTTGGATGCTCCTCGGCTGAATTGATCTCAAACTTAGTAGACTGCAGCATCGAGCAAATCAAATCGAGAGCAGTTGCTGCCTTCGCCCAGGATGTCGAACTCCCGATGGGACTCATCCTTGACGAAGTTGAAATCCGGGCCAAGAATGTGGCATGGAAGGACGGATTATCGTTGGCGAATCCAGCCGAAGCACTCGTGCGAATTTCTGAGGCTAGGCTCCAAGCGTTCGCCGCCTCCCAATTACCGCCGATGGTTCACAACCTTCAGGTGCGCTTTTGCGAAGGGCTCATCCTCGCCACAGCCTCGGTGAGAGTTGTTTTTGAAGTAAGCGCAACCGCCCATCTTGCACTGGAGATTGTCAACAGTCAGAGCCTTCACCTAAAGCTAGTAAGCTTTGAAGGACCATCCGTCGCGAGAAGCATTCTTGAGAACCAGATCGCGCAGCGCAATCCGGTGTTTGAGGCAACTTCCTTGCCGATGCCGATTACGTTGGACCGGGTTGCGGTGGGTGAGATGCTAGAACTTGCCGGCACCGTGAGCGTGTTGGCGGTCAACTGACCGGGGTATCTTTTAGCTTGGCCTTGGGCGAGTGGCGAAATTGGTAGACGCACTGGATTTAGGTTCCAGCGGTTAATAGCCGTGAGAGTTCAAGTCTCTCCTTGCCCACCACGGTGTCATCAGGATGGAGTCCGTCAAACCTCTTCATGTCGTATGCATCCAAGCAGGCGGCAAGTATGGCGATGAGTACCCAAACAAGCTCCAGTCCATGCTGGAGCGATGGTTGGAAGAACCATTTGTCTTGACGTGCTGCTGCGATCATGACCGCCGACTTAACCCTAAGATCCAGATCGTTGACTGCCGTAGCTGGGGGTTAGAGGGTTCGTTTGTAAAGCTCAAACTCTACGATCGCGCCGTTTTTGAGAATGAATTCTTATTCCTAGATCAAGCGATAGCCATCAAGAGCTCAATGGCACCCATGCTCAAGCTGTTCCGCGAAACAAACAGGGACCTGATCGCGATGCGCGACTGGAACTATAACTCGCTTGGGACACCCGTCGTGTACCTCCGTCCAAGTGACGTCACTCAAGGCATCTACGATTCCTACGTCAATGGCGTCCGATACCCATGCAAGAGCAGTGCCATCGGCGATCAAGACCATGTTGACGCCTACATCGAAGACCACGGCCTGCAGGATCACGTGGGATACATCCAACAAGAGTGGGTCGCTTCATACAAGGGTCTGCGCGCGATGAACGAACGTGACCCAAAGCGTGCGAAAGAATTGCTTGATCAGGCGATTATCGTAAAGTTTCACGGACCACCCAAGAATGACCAAGTTCTGGACCCTGTTCGGAACTTCTTCTTCATTCTCAAACGAAAGCCACACAAGATTCTCAAGTGGCCAGGCTATCTTGCCAAAGAAATCACCGAGTGGTGGCGCTAAGTGGGGCCTAGCTGACCGATGAGGAGCACATAGCCATCGGGGTCATGAACCCTGAGTTCGCCATCCGGCATGTAATAGGGAAAGGTGATCGTAAACGCCTGTCCACTTCGCGGCCATCCGGTTTCACCGACTCCAAAATCGCCCCCATCCTGCACCCCTTGGTCTAAGAGGTGGTTCCGGAGTCCAACTAAATCGTCACTATAGAGATAAAACAGGGCTGCTTGCACACCTGGGTCAACCCTGCCCGATGCTTTGGCGAGCATTAAGTCAGAGTTCTTCCCCTTTAGCCTAGCCCAATAAGGGTCGCCTTCTTCCCCAAAGCGTGAATCAAGCACCATACCTAGTTTCTCATAGAACGCTTGGCTCTCTAATACATTCTCGACGTGGATATAAGGGACGAATCCGGTGATGTGCATGGTCGGTCGAGGTTACCGGTTTAGAAAGCCACGGACATTCCAAACTTTAGGCGAGTTTCCTCTGCACTGACCTGAATCCCAATATCGGCCACCGTAACAGGATTTACCTGATGCCGCAATCCAACGCCAAACCGTGCGGTTGAGCGTTGGTCTTTTGGGACCGTGCCGCTGACCTCTGCCAGGAATTGAGTGTCAAAGTGTCGAGGAAGGCCGATGGGGGAGGAGTATCCAAGCGTGACCCCGATGCCTACGTCTGAAGCTAAGAGTAAATCAACATTGAAGTGGAGCTTTTCGTACTGACCAAGATGCTTGGTACCGATACCGCGGATCGTCACAATTGCCGAGCCGTTGCGGGGTACATGGGCCGAGACTCGGTAGGCAAGGCCCGGCTGATCCTCGATTTCGCGCCTTAGGCCCCGAAAATATGAGACCTCCAGTTCTTGGCCCTTCGTGTCATATCCTATCGTGAAGTCTTGGTTCTTCGCAAATCCATAAGTCGCCCCAACATGAAAGTCGTTTTCTGGGCCAAGGGATCTGCTAAAGCCAAAAGACCTTTCGCCATAGCCGATCGAATAAGCGTCGTCAAAGCCGAGTGGGTGACCGGACTCTATGTTTGTGTGGTCACTCTGGGCCCAGCCGACTGCGGGCACCAAGCACAATAGCCACCATCCCTTCGTCAATCTTTGACTCCATAGGGGTTTGGGCGATCAATTTTGCGATAAGTTGGTGGCCTACCGAGATTTCGTTCTGACCATGACTGGAGGCTCAGAGGCGAAGCTCCGCTGATTTGGTTCTCCCTCACAAAGGCGTCAAAACCCTCCGATGTGGCAAACGCCCGAGACCAATCTGCACATTCCGGGTGTTCACCCGTTTGCTCAAGGAACACAACACCCTGGATATTTGACTGCCAATTTCCTTCCTCATCTGAAATCATTACAAGCGTCCGGCTAGAGCCTTGAATGCGAGTTCGTATGATGGCTTGACCCGGAGTTTCGGCGGCCATGTCTCGAGCACAAGCAAGACAGCGAACTACCATCGTCCAGCCATTTGCACTGACCGTCGCCGTTTCCTCAGGAAGTGGGATTGAACAATGGGCGCACCTAGACATGTCCATCCAGCCCATGCCGCTCATGAACATGATGTCGCCATCGCTTCCTTTCATCTTGCCCATTCCCGGTACGCTGGGTACGTGTTCGTGATCGTGCAATCCCTCGCCTTCACCGGGCTCCTCATCGGCATGGGTTGAGGCAAGAACCCGAGTGATGGCCGCCTTGACTTCAGCTTGTTTCCGAGGCTTCTCCCAGTCTTGGGCCAAGATGTCGTTCACGTTGTCGTGCAGCATGTGTAAGTTGTCAAAGGCGTTCGCGATCATCGGGAACCGTTTTGAGAACCTTGGGCTCATCTCGGCGGTCATCGGCATGAAATCACGATTAGTCCTGTAGAGCTCGATCCGCCGATATTGATCGCCCAAGACGACATACTGCGGAATCTGATCACGGGGCTCGATTTCATACAGCATGTCGTAGGCAGCGGTTTGTAACCAATGGTAACCCCAGAAGAGACCGTTAACCTTCGGATAGGCTCGCCGAAACGCACCATCGTAAGGCGATGACGAAAGGAACTCCATATTCATGGGTAATCCCGTCAAGGCGTAGGGTTGGGACTGATAGTTTCGCCATAACTTCTCGATTTCTTGGTCACGCCTGGCTTGCGACCAGCCTGGGTGGATCAGGACATCAATGGTCTGAAAGTGGAGGAGATGGGCCCAGTCGAAGACCTTCTCCAATGCCCCATACTGCCGGATAAAAGTTGGCGAAATGGAGGCTTCGTCAACTGGATTCCTTGGTGGATTGTGAAGGACACGATCAATACGGTTGAACGTAGCGGTTTCTAAAGAGCCCACTTCCCCTCGAGCCATTGCCTCGTAGGCCATTGCATGCCCAACGCCAGTCCCGTGCATGTCGCGAGCGAAGGCCGGAAGTCGCTGGATCGCCCAGTTATGAACGGCGGGCATTACGGACAGGTGATCGGCGCCGGCATCGTCGAGCCAAGCGGGCGGGCTCAGGGCTAAGACTAGCGAGGGTAATAGGTTCATTTCTGAACTGGCTTTTCGACGAGTTCGATGAACTCCTTCAGGCTGAGAGCCTTAGCGTTCTGAACATTGTTCCGCTTTACATACGCGTCAAGGGCTTCTCGGGTGCTGAATGCCCGGCTTAGCGCGGCGCATTCTGTGTGCTTCTTGAACACATTGAGGACGACCATTTTCTCCGGTCCCACCCATTTGCCACCCGTACGCTTGATTACAACCGGGCTGCCCACTTTCTCGCTGGGCGCGTAAACAACAAGGTCGCCCTTGTATCGCCGTTGATCTTTAATGACGCAGTAGAGGCAACGGTACTCGATACGCTTATTCCCGACCTTGACAACGACTTCGTTGTCCTGCTTGTCCGTGTTTTGAACAATCTTTTCGGCGCAATACGGACAGTCCGCCTCGTGCGCGGAAACCACGCCCATAACGCCGAAAATAAGAATCAAGAGAACTAACTTCTTCATATCACTTCACTTCCAATCCAAACCCAAACGTGCGCACCTTACCATGCCACAGGGCCTGCACGTAGACTTTGTAAAGTCCTGCCTTAGGAAACCGTGCCGAGAACTCAATCGTTCCCTGCTTGACCAAAGCATGGGACCCTTCGTCCTCGCTAGGGTGACTGTGAACAACGGTCTTGCCGTCTTGATGAAAGATCATCATATGACCAGCGGCCCCCAACCAAGGTACGGTATCGCCCGCTGGCCGACCCCTACTAGTCAGTCGCACCCCGAGCACCGTTGACTTTCCAATTTCGATGGGTTCAGTTTTGAAGAGAACTGCCGTTAGGCCACCATCGCTGGCCCGGGTGTTCATCGGGATACGGGTGCCCCAGGTGGGCTTCGATCCCGCCACAGTGAGCTTCGCAATCAGCACCCGTGACCCCTCGCCTGATGGGGCTACGTCTCCATAAATCCAATAGTCGCCGCCAGCGGGAAAAGTGAAGGGCAGAGACCAAGTCCCATCGGATGCCATCACAGGATGTTCGTGTCTGAACCAGTTGAGATCCTTGCTGGCGATAAGAAGGTGGAACCGCTGTTCATGGGCTACATCGAAGGCTTTGTTAGTCAACCCGGTCTTTGAGTTGATCACCCGTAGGTTTAATGTGCGCTCTTGATCCGCCTTCCAGCCAGTAGTACCAACAATTTTTAGGTAGTACGGCAATCTAACAACCGTATTACTTCGCTCATCCTTCACGGTGACGGAGAAAGAAGCCACATGCTCGCTGCCGTCGGGCATCTTCAGCTGCAGTTTGATTTGATAAGCTCCACCGTGAGGAAAGAACGCCTCAATACCGTAATCGCCAGGAACGCCCTCGCGGTGGACCTTAGGCTTGGCACTTGGCATGCCGGGCATGCTCGGCATGGTGATTTCCGCGGTGGCCTGAATGGCTCCTACTCCCTTGAACCCATCCTCCACTGGATCTTTCTCTCGGGTATCGGTTACCCGGAACTCTATATCCGTCTCCTCCCCTGCGAAGAGACCCTCTGGCGGGACGCGAAGCTCCGCTTGATAGCTCCCGAACTGAACCTTGGTCTTATCTGGCAATCCTTCTGGGGAATGCTGGGGTGCCGAAAGTAGCGTTACCAGTGCGCAAAGTAGAGGGCTTACCATGACTATATTATGAAACCGTCATACTCTCTCATATGCTCCTGGTTGAGGCCCAAGGCCCTGTTACCACTATTCGACTCAATCGCCCTGAAGTTAGAAATGCCCTCAGCGATCACCTGATATCGGCCCTAACCGATGCCTTTCGGAGCGTTCCTGACAAGACTCGGGCCATCGTTCTCACGGGAGCAGAACCGGCTTTCTGCGCGGGAGGTGACCTAGAGTGGATGAAGCGAGCGGCCGCCTACACCGCTGACGAGAACATTGCTGATGCGTTGAAGTTAGCGGAGTTGTTCCAGGTCATTGCCACTTGCAAACCTATTGTCGTGGCTCGGGTCAATGGTCACGCCTTTGGCGGGGGCGCTGGACTCGTCGCCTGCTGTGATGTCGCCGTGGCTCACCCAAAGGCACTGATGAGCTTTAGTGAAGTCAAGTTGGGGCTCGTTGCAGCCACGATCAGCCGATTCGTTGTCCCGAAAATTGGGCAAGGGCATGCTCGGCACCTGTTCTCTACTGGAGAAGTGTTTGGCGCTGAGCACGCCTTGCGGATCGGATTGGTCCATGCGGTGGAGGATGACCTTGATAGCCTGGTTAAGGCAAAACTAAAGGCAATCCTCGCCGCCGGCCCCGAAGCTGCATATGCCAGTAAGATGCTGGCCCAGAATCCCGCCCTCGATCCTTTGTCCGGAGCCAGACTCCTCGCCGAACGCCGGGCTACACCAGAGGCAAAGGAAGGCATCAGTGCGTTTCTTGAAAAGCGCAAGGCATCGTTTGTGGTGGAGCCATGAAGGTACTCATTGCTAACCGTGGCGAGATCGCCATCCGAATTATCCGAACACTACGGGAACTGGGGATTTCGTCGGTCGCCGTTTATTCTGATGCTGACCAAGGGGCCCTCCACCAAAGGTTGGCAGATGAACGCGTACCCATCGGCGAGAGTTATCTGGATATCTCAACGCTGATCGCTGTTGCGAAAGAAGTCGGAGCGGACGCGGTCCATCCGGGTTACGGATTTCTTTCAGAGCGGGCTGAGTTCGCGCAGGCCTGCGTAGATGCAGGGATCAAGTTTATCGGACCCAGCCCTGAAGCAATGCGAGCCCTTGGCGCCAAAATCGAGTCCAAACAAATCGCCGTCACCGCCGGCGTACCGATCACGCCAGGCTATTTCGAACCTGGCGCATCCGACGCTCAACTGGAGCAGGCCGCTATTGAAATTGGGTTCCCGGTCATGCTCAAGGCAAGCGCGGGCGGCGGCGGCCGCGGTATGCGGGCCGTTAGCGAACCGTCGGAACTGCTGAGCGCCCTGGCTCTGGCCCGTGAAGAGGCGATCAATGCCTTCGGCGATGGAGCCATGATGGTGGAGAAGCTGGTCCAGCAACCACGCCACATTGAAGTGCAGTTCGTTGCCGATAACTATGGCAATGTCGCCCCCCTTTTTGAGCGCGAGTGCAGCATCCAGAGAAGGCACCAGAAGCTGATTGAAGAAAGCCCATCGCCTCTGGTCCAAGCGCATCCCGAACTTTGGGACGGCATGCGCGACGCAGCCGTAAGGTTGGTCAAACAAGCCCACTACACGGGGGCCGGCACCGCTGAGTTTATTGTGGATCCGGTCACCCGAGACTTCTATTTCCTTGAGGTGAATGCCCGGTTGCAAGTAGAACACACCGTCACCGAAGGAGTCACCGGGCTCGAACTAGTCCGCCTTCAGATTGAGATCGCTCAAGGTGGCAACTTAGCGGATCTGATTCCGGAGTACCTAGCTGGTGACAGAGTCCGTATTCAGGGCCACTGCTTGGAAGCCAGAATCGTGGCGGAGAATCCGGCCCAAGGCTTCATGCCCAGCATCGGCAAGATTCTGGCTTGGGCCGAGCCTAGAGGGGTAAGGGTAGATACTGGATATGCGGCTGGCATCGAAGTGAGCCGCCATTACGACAGTCTATTGGCTAAGCTCGTGGTCAGTGCGCCAGATCGCGGGCAGTGCCTCGTGCGTACCTGTCAGGCTTTAGAGGATTTTCATGTCCTCGGAGTCCACACAAATATCGCCTATCTCTTAGATGTGATTCGGCATCCTTCTTTCGCCAGCGGCGAATTTGATACGGGTTTCCTTGGGCGCGAGTTTGAGGGCTGGGATGGCACGGCACCGCTCCCTCCAGAGTTGGGCGCCCTTGTCAAAAGAGCCTCCGCTTCTGCGAATTCGAGGGAGGTCAGCGAAGCCACGTTTTCAAGCTGGGACCATAGGGAGTCATGGCGCAATGCACGAACCTAACGCAGCTGAGGAAGCGCGACGCCAAGAGGTCATGGCGGCCATCATTGATTGTGTGGCACGGTGTCAGCCAGTGAAACTTCCACCTTTTGACCCGGGCGCAGGAAGCGCTATTGGCGCCGAGCCCAACCCTTTCAATGGGCAGTGTGGAGATTTGGCGTATCAATTCGAAGGCGAAGAGGACCTCTTGCACCTAATTGTCACGAGGATTGATGGAGAACCTTGTCCCCTTGGACCGGCTCAGGATCTTGCATCGTGGCTACTCGAAGGTGTTCCGAGATCGCTGATTTGGTTCAAACCCTCACCCTTGGCTCAGCACTTCTATGTGGGCCATGATGACCTCCCAAGCGTGCACCATAAAAACCAGTAATCCTTCCATCACACTGGCGCAAAAGTTGTGATTGTGGTAGTCACCGATGCGACTTGCACTACTTTCAATCCTCGCAACTCTTGCTACCTTGGGTTCGGCCCAGGCTCCGCGCTTGATCCTAGATCCTTCGACGTCGAATAACGAGCTGAGTAGCTTCGGCGATTCCCAAATGAACACCGAACTCACGCTCCGGCTGATTCAAGAGGCAGAACGCACGGTGAGCCGCCCACTTGAGGACTATAGCCTTGCGCAGAACTCGCTACTAACTACATCGCGTGACGTGCTGGCCAATGTGATGAATACTTCCCTTGCCTACCGGGTTACCGGGAACCTGAAGTTTCGCGATTATGCTCGACGGCAATTGCTGGAATCCGCTACCTACCCAAACTGGGCTCCAAATCACTTTCTTGGAACTGCTGAATTGACCCTCGCGATGGCAATTGGATATGACTGGCTTGGTGCTACATTATCGGCCCAAGACCGAGAGATCATTCGCAAGGCAATTGTTGAGAAGGGGCTGACTCCGGGGCTTGAGCAGTTCAAGAACCGGGCCGATTGGACAAGGAAGACGACCAATTGGAGCCAGGTCTGCGCATCAAGCTTGGCCATGGGAGCGATCGCCATCCAGAAGGATGATAAGCAGGTGGCAGCTCGAGTCTTGAACTTGGCGATCCCGTGTGTCAAGCGTGCTGTGAGTGAGTACAAGGGCGGCGGGATTCCCAGTGAGGGCCCGGTCTACTGGCGCTATGGCATGTCATTCCACGCGATGCTCAACCGGACGATGGTGAATCAGTTTGGGAAATTTAACTCGGTGATGAATGATAAGGCCTTCGCACAAACAGCCTGGTACCCAGCCTATATCCTTAGCCCGACAGGAAAGAACTTCAATTTCAGCGATTCAAGCGACCAATTCGCCCCGACACCGGCCACTCTTGAATTGGCCAGGCAAACAAACCAACCCCAAGTTGCGGCGTGGACGATGGCGCGTGTTCATGAACTTCTTCAAGATTCGCAAACATGGACCGAGGAGCACCGATTATCTGCTCTCTTCCTTGCTTGGGCTAGGGAATCCGCCTCCGAAGAAGCGACCGACCTGCCTCTAGATCGCCTCTTCGACGGCGAGACGGATATTGTGACCATGCGCGGTTCATGGAGTGATCCGGAAACAAGCTTTGTCGGCATCAAAGGCGGCAAGAATGGCGTTCCTCACGGGCACCTTGACCTCGGTTCCTTTGTCTTTGACGCTCTCGGAGAGCGCTGGGCCTTGGACCTAGGGAAAGACAGCTATGACTTGCCAGGGTACTTTAGCAGCCAACGATATTCCTACTATAGGACAGGGACCGCAAGCCAAAACACCCTGTTCTTCGGGACAAACCAAAAGACGAACGGCTCATCAACCTTTAAGACAAAACTCAATGTCGCTCAACCTTCGGTATGCCTAGACATTTCGAAGGCTCAGAGTTCAGCTCAATCCACTGTTCGCACGTTTGACTTCCTCAATCGAAGTGACTTGATGATCACGGATAGCGTGAAGGGCGCGACCACAAACTGGCGCTGGCAGATGGTAACGGGCGCATGGGTTACGATTGAAGGCAAGAAGGCCATTCTTCAGCAAAACCGCAAGACTCTCGTGGCGGAGATCGTCTCGTCACAAGGAACCTTCAGCCTCGGGAGCACTCGTCCATCGCTTGCCATTGAGGATCAAAACGAAGGAACTCAGATGCTTTGCGTAGATATGCCGAAAGGCACATCCGAACTGAAGATCATCCTCAGGCCAATGCCTCGATAACCTTACGCTTCAACCGCTTCGGCTTCTGGTTCAGGAGTCGAAGCGTCGTTGGGAGTCTCGGCTGGCACTACGTCCGCAACCGACTCCGCAGGAGCGACCGGCTTCACTTCTTCATCAAATTCTGGGAAGGCAGCGTTCCAGACGTGGACCGTAATATGGGCATCAACTTCTCGGTGGAGATCAACGAGAACCTTGGTGCGTCCCAATCGTTTGATGGGGTCATGAAGAACCACTTGCTTTTTCTCTAGTTCAACTTTCAGATCCTTCTTGATCGCATCAACAATATCTTGCGAGGTAATCGCCCCGAAGAGCTTACCGTGATCACGACCGACTTTCCCCTCAATCTTAACGGTCGCACCTTCGAGCTTCTCTTGGAGTTTCTCGGCAGAGGCCTTCGTCTCGGCTTGCTTTGCGGCAACGCGAGCGTTTAGTTTCTCAAGGGCAGCAATCTGATTTCGCTCAGCAACGGTGGCGAGGCCCTTCGGGAACAAATAGTTCCTCGCATAGCCGTCCTTCACACTGACAATCTGTCCTGACTTCCCGAGATTGGGAACGGTTTCCTTCAAAATGACCTTCATGAGCGCAAAATCCTTCAGCGCCGGATGCTGAACCCAATCGATGGGTATGGATCATCCAAGATGCTTTCGACACCAAACCAACCACTGATATCCTTGCTGAAATCAATGCGCGCGCGCGCATCTAATCGTGGATGGTTGATATCGAAAATGTCACCTCGGAGGGTTGCTCCTGGCGCAAGGCGGTAGGATACCCCAAACCCAGGCTTTCCTGCATAAACTCCGTACCGAAGTTCTGCCCGGGTCGAGATTGGACGACCTATCTGTGCGATCAGACTATTTGACTCAAAGGCATCCCATAGGCCCAGATAGAACTTACTCCCTCCCAGGGTTGTGGAAGCTTCGAAATCGGTCCGCAAGCGACGGTTTCCGCTCTCGTATGTTAGCGCAGCTTCACTATCAATCTTCCCCAGACCGGCGCCCCCCTTGGCAAGTCCCGCTACGCCGCCAAGGGTCTCGTTGAACTTCTTGAGAACGCCGCTCAGCTCATCGGCCAGCTTGCTTGCTTTATCCATCACGGTAATGGCCTGCTCGCTAACTGTCACGCCGTTCTTGGCAATTAGCTCGGCATCGGCCGCGATCTTTGCCCCAGATTCCGACATTGTTTGCGAGTTCGCAAGGATTTCTTTGATCGGATCGCGAAGCTCTGGGTCATTCACGGTCTTGCGCAGGTCTGCAATGAGTAGGTTGCTCTCCTTCATCGTAGAGTTCATTTCGGCGACGAGGCTATTCATCTGGGCTTCTAGTTTCCCATCGCCAGCAATCCTTGCAATCGCCTTTGTCGCCACCTGCAAGTCGCCCATCATTGCGACCGCCTTTCTCATCGCGGTTTGTACTTGAGCCTGATTGGCGGTGACCATCTGATTAATTTCGCCCGCCAGCGATCCAAACTCGGTAATCGTCTTGTTGCTAGAGACCAAGAGGGTGTCCACCCGGTCACGCAACTTCCGATCCTCAATGAGATTCTTAGTTGCCCTCAATGTGTCATTGAGTGCTTGGAGGGTCTCCTCCCCTTGGGGGCCGAGGGCACCTAGAGCTCCCTGAGTTTCGCCTTGCAACTCCGAACCGGGAGCTGCGAATTCATGAACTTCGAGAGGTGGCTTTAGGTCTAAAGCCCGGTCGCCAATCCCAATCAGCGAGCCGGCAATGATCGCCTTGGTGCCAACCGGGATTCGAGTACCTTGTTTGACTTCTAGGGTCATCACGGCTTTGTTTGGGCTACTGAGGCCTACGGATGCGACTCGACCAATGCGGACCCCGCTGAGCGTTACATCCGAACCTGCTACCATACCGGCGGCATCCGAAAACACGGCCGTGTACGTATCCACCTTCTCCGCCCAGACGCTTCGCCCTAAAACTGCATACGCGGCGAGGAAGGCGGCGACAAACCCCACCATAAGTAGACCAACCTTGATTGCGCCCTGCATTGCCTTACCTAGTTACGTTGAAAACCGCCGCAAAGGATGAACCCCGTATCATTATGGGCTGATGGATCGGCTGGGTGGAACCAAGAATCCCAAGTACGGAGGAACCTACGCTGGGTATTCTGGTTGACAATGGTCCTAGTTAGCACTAGGTAAAAAACAGGGTCAGGTGGCCTAGCGTAGAACCGACCATGAACGGCCAATGGTCTAATACACGGAGGAAACCGAAAGGACAGCAGGAGGCTGAAAAAATACAACATGTGGCAACGCTTTACTGAAAGAGCAAGGAAAGTCGTCTTTTACGCACAAGAGGAGGCGCAAAAATTCGGCGAAGGATATGTATCCACAGAGCATTTGCTCTTAGGGTTAGTACGCGAGTCCGATAGCGTGGCGGCGCGAGTCTTAGAGCGACTCGGCGTTTCACTTAGCCGCATACGCGCTGAGGTAGAGAAACAACTTCCCCGCGGCGACGCCCGCCCTTCTCAGGACATGACGCTGACTCCTCGAGCAAAGCGAGTCATTGACTTGGCTTACGATGAAGCTCGGAACCTGAACAACAATTACATTGGGACAGAGCACCTCTTACTCGGCCTCATTCGCGAAGGCGACGGTCTAGCTGGTCGTGTGCTCGCCAAACTTGGTGTAGATATTGAGCGCGCTCGTCGTGAGGTCGGTGCCCTGCAGGACAACGAGTCTTCCACTGGAAAGACGCCCGGTGGGAGTAGTTCACGAGGAAGCTCCGGGGCGGGTCAGGTCAAGACCGCAACCCTTGATGAATTCGGACGCGATTATACAGAACTCGCTCGGGAGGGCAAGCTTGACCCCGTCGTAGGTCGGACGCAGGAAATTGAGCGGGTGATGCAGATTCTCAGCCGCCGTACCAAGAACAACCCGTGCCTTATTGGTGATCCTGGTGTTGGAAAGACGGCCATCGCCGAGGGCTTGGCCATGCGGATTGTCTCGGGTGATGTACCCAATCTTCTTAAAGACAAGCGTTTAATCGCGCTTGATCTTGCTGGACTCGTAGCGGGCACCAAGTATCGCGGTGAATTCGAAGAGCGCATGAAGAAGGTGATGGAAGAAGTACGCCGAAGCGAAGGCTCAATCATCTTGTTCGTGGATGAACTACACACCTTGGTTGGCGCAGGCGCCGCCGAAGGAGCCATAGACGCCAGTAACATCATGAAGCCGGCACTGGCGAGAGGCGAGTTGCAATGCATCGGAGCGACTACACAAGACGAATTCCGTAAGTACATCGAGCGCGACGCCGCCCTTGAAAGGAGGTTCCAGTCCGTTAAGGTACGTGAACCCAATCAGGAGGAAGCGGTTGACATTTTGAAAGGCTTGCGCGAGCGCTATGAAGCTCACCACAATGTCGAGATCACCGATGCGGCAATTGAGGCTGCGGTGAGCTTGAGCAACCGTTACATCACGGACAGGACCCTTCCCGACAAGGCCATTGACCTTGTTGATGAGGCAGCCAGCCGAACGCGGCTCCTCCTGAGCATGCCACCTAGCGATGTGCGAGCTGATAAAGTCAAGGTGTCCAAATTGCGCGCGGACTTGGACCATCTAAACCGCCGCAACAAGGATGAGGACGCTGAGCAAGTGAAAAAGCTCACCAAGGAGATTGAGGACCTTGAAGATTCAATCGCAACCCGCGAAGATGCTTGGGAAGCTGAAGTCAAGCCAGACGCCGTTGTGGGTGAAGATGAAATCGCCGCGATTGTTCAAAGTTGGACCGGGATTCCCGTCACCCGACTTGTGGCGACGGAAAGCGAGAAGCTTCTCCACATGGAAGAGGACCTGCACAACCGAATCATTGGTCAGAAGGATGCGGTCAACGCGGTGTCTAGGGCCATTCGCCGAAGCCGCAGTGGTCTCAAGGATCCGAACCGGCCAATGGGCAGCTTCATATTCCTTGGCCCCACAGGTGTCGGCAAGACTGAGCTTGCGAAAGCTCTAGCCGCCTACCTGTACGAAAAGGATTCTAACATCGTTCGGATTGACATGTCCGAATACATGGAGCGATTCGCGGTCAGCCGATTGGTTGGTGCTCCTCCGGGATACGTCGGTTATGATGAGGGCGGACAATTGACCGAACAGGTCAGGCGCAATCCTTACTGCGTAGTTCTCCTCGATGAAATCGAGAAGGCCCACCCAGAAGTGTTCAATATCCTCCTGCAAGTCTTGGAAGATGGGCACCTAACCGATAGTCAGGGCCGGACCGTGGACTTTCGCAACACGCTGATCGTCATGACTTCGAATGTTGGCGTTCGTCCAATCGAACTCGATAAAGGTTTGGGCTTCCGAGAAGCCAAGGAAGATCCAAACGATCCAAAGGTCTACGAAGCAATGAAGAAGCGAATGCAGGAGGAGATGAAGAAGCTCTTCCGCCCTGAGTTCCTCAACCGCGTGGACGAGGTGATCGTTTTCGAACACCTTCGACGAGAAGAGATTCTGCAAATTGCCGACCTCTACTTGAAGCGAGTCAATACGCAGGCGGCTGAGCATGGAATCACCATTGAGCTCAGCGAAAAGGTGAAGGACCATCTGGTTAGTTCCGGATACGATCCTAACCTGGGAGCACGCCCGCTACGAAGAGCCGTCCAGCGATTCATCGAGGACCCGCTTAGCGAGGACTTCCTACTCGGCAAGTTCAAGGAAGGCGACCACGTCTTGGCTGATATCTCGCCTGATGATCCTGACAAGGTGGTTTTCATCAAGAAAACCGGCGGGAAAAAGGAAAAGAAGGAACTAGTCAAGAGCTAATTCGGACCTCATCAAACGAAAGAGTGGCGGAGCTATTCCGCCACTCTTTCACTATTACGGTAGACGCCTACTTCGGCTTGGCGGCAATTCCCTTCCGCTCAACGATTGTCTGAGGAGCCAGTGTGATCTTCACGCTCGCGATCAGATCCCTTTTGATCATGAGATTTGCTACAACAGAAGCCGCATCGTTGTCCACTATCCGGTAGGCAGGATGGATACTGCGGAAACCCTCCATGTTGGGGCGGCTGCCCGGGCCGCCCTCAGGTCGAGGCATGACTGTGGGCTTGCCATCTTTGTCAACCAGCGTAAACGGTTTACCATCCTTCCCAATCAACTCCATGGAGAATGGCGCGTCGGGCAAGCTGGTCTTCAGAAAAACCAAGTGCCCCGTCGGAGTCATCCCCTCACGGTCACCGCCGCCTCTCGGTCGCTCTCGCTCATCCGATTCGGGAGCCCCACCATCATTGATGGCCTGCAGCGTTATGGAGCCATTTCCCATCTTCGCGGAAGTCCCCTCCTTGAAGGGTATTGATAC
>JADLGZ010000144.1 GCA_020849075.1 Fimbriimonadaceae bacterium
GGCCTCCCCATCATCGGTTGGCAGTTCAGTCCACGCTAAGATGTCACGATGGTAAAGCCAGTTATCAAAGGCAGGACTAGACCAGCCGAACCCGCCCAGTTCTTCACCGTGTTTCACAATGCTTTGGGCATAAACATCCGCATCAAACTGGGCCTCAATCCATCCGTGCTCCCTGTGTTTAACAAGAATCGCACGGTCACCTGGAGCAGTTGCGCCGGGATAAATCACCCCTCCCCCTCCCCGTCAGCGCGGTTGGTAATCACGTAGAAGGTCGTTTTCACTTGCTCCCCCTCGCGTAGTCGTTGCTGTTGAGGTTGTGGTCGCTCATGTCCACACCAAGCGCCCCAGCCACCGCGACGACCAAGGCGATAGCGGCGATGAGTGCAAGGGCGTGCAAGGACTGCTGGAACTTGCGGGCGTCCATTGCGTCCTTCTCTCGCTCTCCACGGACGGTGAGGCCGCTTAAACGTGCCGCCCTCTCCATTTCAGCCTTGGGTTGATTGGTGACAGTTTCACCTCCTTGAAGAACTGGCTGATTCATCAGATTCCCCCTCCTTCAAGCCCAATTGACCTGAGCATCGAATCAAAGCCATGCCTGGCCTCAGTCATGTCCACAAGGCTGGTCGTTTGCTGGGCAATGGCCTTCCTTCCGGCTTCCGTCAAGATTCGTCCGTAGACTTCAATCTCGTGAAGCTCTTGCTCTGTTGCGGGCCGGTACATCTTGTGGAACTCAGAAGGCCAAACGTTGTACCGCTTGACAAGACCGCGGCTATCACGCTTCTGATAGGTGATCTGTCCAGGCTTAGCAAAGATGGCGTTAAGGCTAAAAACCTCTATGAATAGCGGGTTTAACTGCCGATGTACCCACTTGGTGCCGGGAGTGACCTTCACGCCACCACCTCCAAGCGCATGCATTGACCATCATCGGTTGCGAACGGATCACGACAATACGCGCAAGTGCAGTCATTCTTTTGTCTAAAGGTTGGCTGTGCTGGAAACGCAAACTCCGTATCGCTGATCTCATACTCTAGGTCGTAATCTAGGAACACCGGCAGGTCAATTCCATCGTTCGCATAGTTCACAAGATCGTCCCTGCCGACCCGGTTACCGACCCCACAGATCACCCAGCGTCCCAGGGGTCTAGACACGTATTCCTCGTCGTAGGGGTTTTCGCAACGAGGGCCGATTCGCTCCTGCGTCTCTAGGTTCTCGGTCCGAACCGTCACCTTGTAACCGTCCACCGTCATTACGGACTTGTCGTGCTCCTCCGCTACCTTCGCGGCTTCGTAGGCTTTAGCAAGCCACTTAGCTGGGGCTGGGGGCAACTTCTTGAGCCGCTTTGCCATCATCTCCCCTCCCCGATTAGCTGGGCCTCGTCGGTCAGTTCGATCTCTTGGCAGACGGAGCACAGTTGGTACTCCTGCGTTACGTCGAGGTTTACGAATGTGCCGCAGTCGCGGCAGGTTGTGGTTTTTTGGTCGTCCATTTATTGGTTCCTGTAGCCCTGTTCAGCGGACTACTAACACTATTATACGGACTAATGTGTCCGTCTGTAGGACAAAATGGCAAATGGATGCAAAAAAGTCCTCTTTTGAACCTAAACTTTTTTTATGGGCGGATGCCGTCCGGGTCGTAATCGGTGATTCTGCGCCTTCCGATCATGCGGACGATGCCCACGAGGTAGCCAACAACAGAGCCCTGCGCTGGCACGTCGGGCAAGTTGGGGTTTAGCGCGTGGAGAATGTACTGCGCTCCGTCGTGCTTCAACTGCTTGAGTGTGATCTTCCCGTCGTCGGTGCGGAATATCACAATGAGCCCGATCTTGGGTATCGAGGTTTGCTGCACGACGATAATGTCGTCCGGGTGGAGTAGCGGATACATACAGTCCGACTCGACACGAGCAGCGAACCGGCCCCGGCTCTCACCCATTTCTGCGGGAACAAACTCCATAGAGTCGGTTTCGTTAGGGTCTGACCAAGTAGCGGGACTGGCGGCGTTCACAAGACCAATAAAGGGTAGGGGTATGAGCAGTTGCGAAGCAGGGATTTGAGGAATACCTACGTCCGCCCCTAAGCCAAGGTTCCGCAACTGGGGCAGATATGTGTCAGGCACATCATTCTGCCCGGATTCCCAGTTTGCATAAGTAGACCGCCCGACCCCTAGATGGTCGGCCATTTCCTGCTGGGTGAACCGAATCCGTTTCCGAACGGCTTTCAGCTCCTTTCCCCCAATGTGTTCAGCCATTGCTAGCATGATTTTTCAAAATGCACGGACTACACGGACACTTTAGTCCGTCTTCGTGTAAAATGAGAGAAGAAATGTCAGCGCACGACCAAAAACCCAGTAATCCGCTAAGCATAATGGCCCGATACCGAAAGGCCCGTGCTTTGGTTGATAGGGACGTTCCTGTCCGTGTGGCCTGCCGAAAGGCTGAAATCGGTAAGACCAAATACTACGAGCTGTACAACGCTGAAAAGGAACTTAAAGCCTTAAGCCAAGAAGCCCCCGGCACTGAACTGCACGGGAGCTTCACCTCATCCCCGACCTCCCCGCAAGACGACCGCCAGCGGCTCGGTTCCAAGAACGAGAGCACAAGCGTACCCGATCAAGCTGGGGCGGCCTGACCGATAGACGACCTATGAAAGAACAATCAGAAATCAATCTAGTCGCCAAGAAGATCAGCGACGTATCGCGGCTTGTTGGCAATGTCCCCAAAGAAGGATACAACTCCCACTTCAAGTTCAGCTACCAAGCATGGGATGATGTGCTCCCGGCTGTTCGCAACGCTTGCGTGGAAGTCGGCCTTATCATCGTTCCCAACATCGTTAGTGTTGAGCGCGACGGTGGCACAACCACAGTAAACACGCTGTTCCAGCTCATTGACACCGATTCCGGGCAAGTCCTAGAGCAGCACTTTGCAGGTGAAGCGAAAGGTACGGACGACAAAGCCATTCAGAAGGCTATGACCAGTTCGACCAAGTACGCCTACCTCAAGATGTTCCAAATCCCCGTTGCTGGCGACGTAGACCCCGACGGCGAGGCTCCCAAGGCAGAAGCCGGGCCAGTCAAGACGCCTTCTCCGGTGACTCAGGATGCCGCGCCGCAAATCAACTGGGTTGAACGCGGAATCGCGGCTTTTGGCGGTGATAAGGACGCATGGGATGCTTGGACACAGAGCGCGACCAAGGACAAAGTGGCTTGGGGCGTGATTCTCAAGAAGGTTTGGGCGACCAGTGGCGACAGAACAACACAAGTTGAACTGGAAGCCGCGCTCGAAGAAGAACGCCACACCAAGAACAACGGCAAGGCCAAGGCTCCAAGCCAAGAGGCCCTAGTTGGCTAAGCTCCGAACCCATATCGCGTGTCCTGGCCTCAAGCCGGGATGGGCTGACCCGTTCGCTTGCACGGTTAAGGTAAAGGAGGGGCGGTCTACACGTCGCTTCTACCGTCTCGGCCCTGACATGGACTATCCGGGCGTCACGACCATTCTTGGCGGCGACCCTCCGGCATGGGCTTGGTCAACCTGGGTTGCAGATGAAGCGAAGCGGCTTCATGCCCTCGCTATTGCTGGCGTGAAGGATCTGAAATGGGAAGCTGTTTGGACTGAATCAGGCTTAGAGTGGTGCAGCTCCGAAGTTGACCCCGCCGACCTTCTGCAAGGCGACTGGCTCAAAGACCACGGGCAACGGATGCAAAGCCGCGCTGCCGATCGCGGAACCGTGGTCGAAATGCTCTTAGAGGACTGGAAAACTCTCGGCTACATCGGAGAGGACGACATTGAGCACTGGGTGAACAACAAGCTCTGCGAGTACAAGGCAGACGGCACGACCTACAGGTGCCACGTCTCCGAAGTTCTCCCTTATGCGGTTCAGTTGCGGCGGTTCCTTGAGGAAAACGCGGTCGAGATTAAGGCAACCAGTATTTTGGTGTGCCATGAGGACTTGAAGTACGCGACGGTGATTGACCTTTGGGCAATGATTGACGGCGAACTCTGGAGCCTGAATCTCAAGACTAGCGCGGCTACGACTCGCAAGCATGCGGAACAAATCGCGGCGGAAGTCAACGCGACCCACTTCATTCCCCAAGGTTCACAGGAAGGCTTACCCCTTGCTCCGGTGCGAAGGGGCATGACTCCTGGCGTCCTGCTGGTCACTCAGGACTCAGCAACGCTACGGCGGCTCAAGAACACGCCCTATTGGTTCCGGTCGTTCAAGGCGGCTCATAGGCGTTATCTCGCGAACCTCGCTGATATGCCGTTTGCGTCGGTGCAGAAAAGTAAGGCGGTGGCAGCGTGAAGCGCGGTAGGCCCGTTACAGTCCCGATGGTCGCGGCATTCGCTCAAGTTGAGCGGTTTCCTAGCGGTGCCTACTTTAGCGCGATCACTCATAAGGGCGGCAATAGTTTTATTTGCGACCTTTGTAAGCGTGGATACCTTGAGCGCATAGCTCACGGCAAGTACCAGCTCACCGACAAGGGGCGCGAGGCATTACGAGAAGCGCGGGAAGCGTTGGGGGTAGCAGTTGGCTAACGACGGATTGCTCCTTAAGATGATCGCTGAGATTCAAGCGAATCATCAGGCCCTTCTCGCTACCGTTGAGCGGTTGTATGAGCGTGTGGACGCGCTAGAAGCCACTAAACCATCAGAAGATGAAACGAGTGAGCGCGGCACAACTGGACAATTTAAGACCCGCACTTGGAGAGTTGGAGCATGAAGGAAAACGAAATATTGAAACTAGCACTGATTGACGCGGATGAAGACATGGAGTCAGTGGATATATCCCTCCCGGCTGATCCGTTCTACCTGACCATGCTGAGCGAGAAGACCCGCAAGCGCTATAAGGATCTTCAGCGATTTAAGCGCATTCTGGGCCCGGAACGCTATCAAGAGTGGCATGAGCGTGATGATGTTGAGATCGCGCAGAAGTATCCCGAAGCAACTTGCATGGATTGCAAGGTGACGAAACCTAGGGACGACTTCTACCGCGAGGATACGAAAATCAACAGACTTCAAGCGCGGTGTAAGGAGTGCTCTAAAGCGTGGTTTCGCAGGGCCTGGCGTGAACGACAGGATCGAAAGGCGGTGAAGCCATGAACCACGCCCTCGAACTGTTCCGCGCCCTCGCTGACCTA
>JADLGZ010000145.1 GCA_020849075.1 Fimbriimonadaceae bacterium
CGCTAACCTCGTGACAGTGATCTATTTCTCTCGCGTGGATGAAATCTAAAAAATGCCCCACTCGTGCTGAGTGGGGCTAGTGTTGTTGGACCAGTACGTTTTGTCTATTGCTGTAGAGAAGTCGTTAGTTACCGCTACGTTGGCGACGTAAGAAAGTTGGGATGTCAAGGTCGAGTTCTAACTCGACGGGGCGAACCGCTGTTTCGGCTTGAGCAACAGTGACAAACTCCCGCTCGTCAATTACATCGGGTCGTGGAACCGCTTTCTCCAGTTCGGGGAACACCTGCCTGTCCACGGTGCGCCGTGGGGTTGTACTGAGGCCCGCCGCCAAGAGAGTGACGAGGACTTCGCCCTTAACACTTTCATCGAGAACATGGCCTAAGAAGATATCGGCATCGTCGGCATCAGCAAATTGCTGGATGTACTCCATAACCTCAGCTGACTCCTCAAGGGTGAAGTCGCTACCGCTTGTAATATTGACCAAGAGCTTCTTTGCACTCTGAATGCTTGTTTCCAAAAGTGGGCTGTTAGCAGCCGCTTCAGCGGCAAGGCGAGCCCGTTGCTCGCCGCTTGCTTTGGCCATTCCCATTACAGCGCGGCCCGCGTTTGAGAGCACCGTACGTACATCGGCGAAGTCAACATTGATCAGACCGGGCTTGATGACGATGTCGCTGATACCCTGCACGCCTTGTCGCAGAACATCATCCGCAATAGCGAACGCTTCAGCAACGCTCGAGCGGCGATCCACGACCTCGCTCAGATTATCGTTTGGAACAATGATGAGCGTATCTACGTGCTCAGCCAGCCTCAGAGCCCCCTCTTCGGCTACCTTGCGACGCTTGGGCCCTTCAAACCCAAAGGGCTTGCTGACGACGCCGACCGTAAGAATTCCCTTTGTCTTGGCAATCTCCGCCACGATCGGTGCCGCGCCCGTACCGGTTCCGCCCCCCATCCCAGCGGTGACAAACACCATGTCGGCATTTTCGATCAGCTCAAGAATTGCCTTTTCGCTTTCTTTCGCGGCAGCCTCGCCAACGGACGGGTCGCCCCCCGCTCCGAGCCCACGGGTTGAGTTCTCTCCAAGGCGGAGCTTCTTGTGCGCCTTGTTTGGAGCCAAAACTTGGGCATCAGTATTTAGAGCGATAAATTCGACGCCCTTCATTCCCTCGCTAACCATTCGGTTAACGGCGTTTCCGCCTGCTCCACCAACGCCGATGACTTTGATTTTAGCGTGAAGGTCAGGAGTGGCAAACATACTCGTAGCCTCGTTAATCGGGCCCAATTCGTGCTCCATGTGCCACTAGAGACGCTTTGCCCTGGCAAAAAGGCGCGGGCCCCATGTGTCAAAGTGTAGCGGTGCATGGTGAACGCGACGCGCTTGAAATAAATGGCGGCCATGGAGAAGGTGGTGGGGCGCTTTTTCGCACTACTTTGGCGATGTCGGCACTCACTCAGACTCCCGTGCGTATCCACCAAATCCGAGCCGCAACTCGTAAGCCCGGAATTTCGCCCGAAGATCTGACCTTCGTGCGGATGGTTGAAGCCGTATCTAACGCTGATCTTGAGGGCGACGATCTTGGATCAAATGAACTTCTATTTCGACCGCGCCGTCCGCCTAAGCCATTGACTGGTAGCTACGATGTCCAGAGCCACATAAAGGGGAGTTCGCCGGGCAATGCGCTAATGCTTGCTGATTCCATCTTGCCGATCCTAGCGCGGGCTGGCGCGTATTCAGCATTCTCCATCCTAGGTGAGACCTACAACAACCACACACTCACCTATGATGCCTTTGCGCAGGCGACATTGGCCCTGCACGCAAGACAAGGAGTCGTCGCTTTCGCCCGGCAAAAGTTAGCCGGATTCGGATTCGCGGGACAGGGTGAAGTTGAGTTTGAAGTGGAACCAAGTGCTCCCAGCGGATTTCAATGGGCGTCAAGGGGTGATCTGGTGTCCTTGAGAGGGATCATTGCTTACCAAGGCATGAGCAAGGATGTTCCGGAGCGGGCCGTCGCGGAACTCCACTCGATTTTGGGAGTAGAACCGACCGTGGAGATCGTCCAGGTTGAATCTCACGAGGTTGGCATTCACATAACGATCATCGCTGATTATGAAACTGGGCTAGGCGTTGGGTCATGTATGGGCTCAAAAGGCATTGATATTGAAGCAGCTTGTCGAAGTGCTGGCGCATCGCTGAAGGAGTTCACCGACACCAAGGCCACACTGGATTCCTTCCTAGCCGACCAAGCTCTGATTTGCGCGTCGCTTGCCCCAGAACCGACCCTCTTCGTAACACCCCGCATTACACCACGCCTGCAAACGATGGCGTACATCATCCGCCAATTTATCCCCATCCCGATAACGATCCTTGGGCAGCTTAACGATGTCGGCACCGTCAAAGTGGGGTAGTCCCGAACCATTCCATAATCTTTACCATGCCGGAAAGCTCCCTTTACGCCCTGTATCGCCTATTCATTGTGGATTTGGCCTTGCTTGACATGCGAAAGCGCGCAGCGGCTCTGGATGGGGGAAAGGCGTTAGCGGCGGAGGTCATCGAACTCAAGGCGGCGAATAAGGACGTCATTGACCGCCCAGACTCAATTCAGGCTGAAATTAAGGACCTTGAGAATAAGAATATCATTCATCGCGAAAAGGTTAAGAACCTCGAGAAGCAACTCTACGGAGGCTCGGTAGTGAATGCCAAAGAGGCGGCCGGCTATGAACAGGAGATCGCCGGGCTAAAGGGCATTGTTGATGCGAACGAACTGCGAGTACTTGAACTGATAGACGAGCTACCCTCGGCCCAAGCGGAGGCGAAGCCATTTCAGGACGAGATCGCCACGCTCGTGAAACAATACACGGTCAAGAAGAAATCAGATCAAGAGGAGGCAGTGGAGTTACAGGCTCGATTTAAGTCCAAGTCTGCCGAACGGCCCCCTCTCGCGAACGAAGTCGAAAAGCCGTTGCTCGCGCAATACGAAGCCATACGTCAGAAGTACGGTGGTATCGGGATGGGTGTCGTGGAGCAAAGTTCCTGTGGAGCCTGCGGCACGCTCTTGCCGACGAAGGTCGTAGAATCGCTCGACTCTGATCGAATAGTAACATGCGAAAGCTGTCATCGCCTACTTATCAAGCTTGTTCCTGGCTCTTAGGTCTTGCCCTCATGGGTTGCGCCAAGTATCCGGACGTTCCCGAAGCGGCGTCAACCCGCCTAATCTTTAGCATGACCGTTTCAGGGGCCATCCGTACTGGGCAGGAGCCTGGCGGTACGGGCGTGCCATATATCTATATGGTGGCGATGCGGACCAGCGAGGATGATATTCCCACGACAGGTGGTCCCATTCCAGTCATTGCACCCCCTTGGGGGAATGGGTACGTGGCCGGTAATGCTACCCACTTCGTATGGTGGGACCCTACGGCGACCGACGACTACCTTCTCTACAAGTTCCTAGATGTCCAACTCAATAACCGGATCATTGTTGGCGTACCCATTTCGGTTGAGAATGTCGGCGTTGGTTCCCAGAGGATTCGGTTCGAGCTACTGCTGACCCAGTTAGTTGACGATCCCCTAGATGCCGCAGATCTGCGTAGCCTACAAGTGAACTTTCTGACGATGGATCGGATTCCGCAAAGCGGTAGCAATAAGCAATGGGATGCCCTAGGAAACAATGCCATTCCGAGTGAGATCAACAGTTATGTAAGGGTGCCTCTAGGCGTCAACGGTATTTATAACAATCAATCGGCGAACAATTTGGAGCCTACTGGCGACCAAGCAAATCCTGATTTGGACATCAGTGATTGGAGCGTTGAGGTGCGAATCGAGTAGATGCCCAAAGTATCGATTCTGCTCACTTGCTATAACCATTTTCAGTTTTTGCCTCAAGCGGTTGAGTCCATTAGGTCGCAGACCTTCAAGGACTATGAGATTCTGGCTCTGGACGATGGCAGTGCCGACGGCTCGCGGGAATGGATTGCAAATCAGCCTGACCTTGTACCCGTGTTTCAAGAAACGAACCTCGGCACATACGGCAACCTCAATGCCGGGCTTGATCTTGCGCAAGGTGACTATATTGCCGAGCTCAACGACGATGACTACTGGGATGCAAGTAAGCTTGAAAAGCAGGTTGCGACCCTTGAACAAGATCCTCGAATAGGGTTGGTCCATACCTCCGGGGCCTTCGTTGATCCTGACGGTGCCCAGGTTGAAGGGGCGCCGCTAGGCTATGAATTTCCCACGAGTTCGGATGGGCAAATCTTGCACGAGCTGGTCTTCAAGAACCGAATCATTGCCAGTTCGGTAATGTTCCGGAGGTCACTCGTCGCGGAAGTTGGACAGTTTGATCCTCACTTCTGGGGTTGTGGGGATTGGCACATGTGGCTCCGTATTGCGGAGGTGGCCCATATCACCCGCCTGCCGGATGAACTTACCTTCTACCGAGTGCATCCCGGAATGGCGAGCCACGAGGTAGGAAAGATGAGCGCTGATTCGCACCGCATCCGAGAGTGGCTGAGCAAAAAGTGGCCTGAGTACGAGGAGCGGTTTGGCCGAACGAGCCAACTGAGAGCTGCCCAAACTCATAATCTAGCTTGCCTGGGCACGGAGAGGATGTGGGCAGGCGATTTGAAGGGTGGCCGTCAAGCCTACTGGGAGTCCTTGCGGCTCAACCCATTGAGGTTGAAGAGCGCGTTGCGCTTGGCGGCTTCATGGCTTCCTCAGAACGTATTTCGAAATCTTCGCTAAGTACCTCGGGCTCACCCTTCCCATACAGGGCCCAGTAGGCGCACCAACCCGAGAACACCAAGACGCCTACCACGACCTTCAGCCACTGGGGGACCATCGGGTTGAAACTGAAAAACCCCTCGAATGGCGCGGCAATATACATCATGATAATGCCCATGGCCAACAGAATGAGGGCATCCTTGCCGCGTTCACGGAGTGATTCAAGTCTTCTACGCTTGCCCGGCGCGATCACCGCCCATCCGAGAGCATAGCCAGCAGCTCCACTAACAATCATTCCGCTTAGCTCACTAGCGCCGTGGGGTGCGATGCTACTGAGCAAGAAGCCCAACTTGCCTACCCTCGCCATGTCCCAAGACAGGGCCCCCAATATCTGCCCATTCATCACCAGTAGAAAGAAGGAGCCAACACCCAGAGTGCTGGCCCCGATCGCCGAAGTGGTGACTGCGACTCTTGGGTTGTTCGAGGCATAGAAACTTGACATAAGCAAGTTATCACCGCTCGATCGCCTTTCGAAACGCGCGGTGCGCCAATGCTCAAACAGAGGCTCCATTTCTTCCGAGATCACGTATGAACGCAAATCGGGTCGGAATTGCAGGATGGCGGCGGCAACGAAGGAGGCCCCGACAACCGTGATGAGGCTCAGGGCAACGGCGACAAATTGCCGTCGAAAGGCCCTAGCTCCGGCAGCAAGCACCTGATGGGTCGTTTGCCGGATTCCTCGGCGTGGTCGTCGATAGAGGGCTGAATAAGCAACACCGAGCACCCCATTCAAGCTGTCTATCAGTTCAGGGTTCGTCGTCTCCGCACGAGCCCGGGCCAAGTCCGCGGACGTTTGACGATAGAGCTGCAAGAACTCATCAATCTCATGCGCCTCCATCTTGGTGGGGCTGTGCTCCATCTTGGTTGCCAGTAAGCGTAGCCGTATCCAGCCGTCTGTGCGCTGCCGGACGAAGTCAGTTTCGTTCACGATGTGTACCCTGCATACTTACCAGTTTTTGATTCTACAACGGCTTGGTGCGCAATTCGAAAGTAAACTCAACTTGAGTTCAGTTCAGTTTGCGTTAGAAGACTGGCCTGAATTTATACTCGTTCTTCGCCTTATCGTCAACCGAACCGGACCAGCGATGGTCAAGTCAAAGCAATCCATAGGGACTCGGTTTGGCATGAGAATTGCCGACTGTACTCTCACTTGGAGTGCACATTTTGATCTAGCCACGTTTACGTGACTTTTTGTAAAGAGATAATGCGGCAATCAACCGACCGTGAAGAAGAAATACCCAGTTACCTTGGGAAGCTAACTCAGGCCCCTCTCCTCGGCGCCGAAGAGGAGCTTGCGCTCACGTCTGCCGCCCAGCAAGGTGACGAGAAAGCCAGATTGAGACTCATTGAGTCCAATATGCGGCTCGTCATCAATATCGCCAAAAGCTACCGGACTCGCTCGGTACCCATTGAAGACCTAATTCAAGAGGGAGCCATTGGCTTGATGCACGCCGTGGATCGGTTTGACCCCAGCAAAGGGTTCCGGTTCTCGACTTACGCAACGCACTGGATTCGACAGTCTATCGGTCGCGCCCTGGATAACAAGTCCAAGGCCATTCGCTTGCCTGCCCACGTCAGCCAGTCCTTACGTAAGATCGAACGAGAAAGGCATCGTCTCATGCGTGAGTTGGGACATGACCCTACTCACGAAGAATTGGCAACCGCGCTCGGTGTAAGCCCCCGGAAGCTAACTCTTCTCTTGCAATCTAGCATGGACATGCTGTCGCTGGATATGCGTATCGGAGAGGGTGACAGTACGACCTTGGGCGCCCTGCTGGAGGATGAAACAAGCATTAGTCCGGAAGACGTGGCAATGGCCAATGAACGGCTACATGAGCTCCACGAGATCATGACTGAGCTAACCGACCGAGAGCGGCGTGTGATGATGCAGCGTCTCAAGATGGATGAAGACGAAGAGCTCAGTTCGGTGCGAGATCGTCTCGCCAAGGAGTTAATGATTAGCCGTGAGCGAATTCGGCAGATTGAGCTGCAAGCCATCAAGAAACTTCGCACCGTTGCCCAGCAACGCCGTTTTCGTGAGATCATGAGCCGGTAATCTGGCGGCGATGATTTGGCTTCAAGCCACCGTCTGCCTCTTCGTTTGGCTCGCCTATGGCCTGTATCTACGCACCCGGTCGGATTCCTTGCGGATGCGCCTCCAGGCCCTAACTCGAAACCAATTGATCCTCCGAAGTATCTGTGGATTCGTTTTGAGCGCCGTCATCATGCTTACCGGTTTGTGGGGGATCTCGGCGTGCGGCGGACTTTCGGCGAAGGGGCTCAACGCATGGGGCTGGCCAGCTGCCGGAGTTCTTGGCTTGTTTTTCGTCCATATTCAGGTACTTAGCGCGGCCGCAATGATCGTGATTATTCAACGGGACAACTAGGGGTTGTGTGGCCGGTACGGCATATCATTGAGCAACCCGTCCTGCTTGTCTGAAGCGTTATTCGGATATAGTCGCAAGGATAGATATGAAAGCAAAGTGGATTCTCTCAATAGTCGCCGCCCTCATCTTCGGCACAATGCTGAATGCTCAAATGAGCCGCGAACAAAAGGGTAAGCGTGCCGATGAGATCATTACAAAGATTCGCCGGATGGATCTTGCCAATCAGATACTCCCTCTGCTTCTCACGAATGCGCAGCTCGACAAGCTGCTGCCCGTTATTGAGAAGGCCCGCAACGAGGGGAGGAAGGCTGAAGACGTTGAATTTGACATGCTGGTTAAGCTAGAAGGCCCCGTAGATGCTGCCATCAAGGAAGCCTACGAAGGTCAGAAGCTACCCAAACAAGAAACGATGGGAATCGTCGCCAGCACGTTCAAAACGATGCGAATTCGCCGAGATGCGATTATTGCGGAGAACGTTGAGAGCGTGATGGCGGTCCTAGAGAAGGAACTCAATGCGGGCCAGAAGAAAGCCGCAGCAAATGCCCTACAGCCCAGCTTGTTTGATCCTACGCTTGACGCGAGCAAGATGTCAGATGCCGAGAAGATGAAGTTTTACGTCCAGGCAATCCTGCTTGATCACGAAGCCTACGATGTTCTCCTTCAGATTCGCACTAAGCGCAAGTAGCAAATGAGCCACCCCGAAGGGTGGCTCTTGTTATGCCCCAGAGTAACTGGTCTTATCGCAGAAGCGAGAGGACCGACTGAGGAGCCGCGTTGGCTTGTGCCAGCATGGCGAGACCGCTCTGCTGCAGGATCTGCAACTTCGTGTAGTTCGTCATTTCAGTGGCAACGTCAATGTCACGAATCGCGCTCTCGGTCGCGGCAACGTTTTCGCGTTGGACGCCGAGCGATCGGACATTGGTTTCCAGCGTGTTGCGGATGAAGTTTCCGATATTGCCTCGGGCAGTACTGACTTCGCCAATCGCCTTGTCAATGACTTCCATGGCATCGTTGGAACCCGCATCGTTGAGCAAGCTGAGAGTACTCAGGTTCGCACCACTTACAACCCCTGATCCAAGCGTTGAAGCAGAGAAGTTGTTGAGCGCAAGGCCAACGGTTTCGCCAACGTTCGCGCCAACTTGGAAGGAAGCCGAACCGGCGGAGACGTAGCCGACAACCGTGTTTCCACCGTTGGTGTTACCAAACACTTCGCCGAGCGAGATCGAGTTCCCGCTGTTGTCTCGTAGGTTAAGGCCCTTTCCAGAGGCGAAGGACACCGTATCCGTTCCGATGGTGACATCGGCGACCGCATCGGTACCTGAGGCATTCAGGACGTTGCCCGCAAAGCCTAGGAGACCGCTCGTATCCACCAAGTTAACCTTGCCATCCGAACCATAGCTCGTTTGACTCAAGACCAAGTTGTTAGTGCCGTTAAGGGCAGCGACAACGCCCGTCTGCGATGAGATCTGGTTGATCTTGCCTACGACATCGGCCGTAGTATCAGCGGTAGTCCACGACACAGTGACACCATTGACTGTGGCTGAGCCAGCCGCTGACATGGCCGCTGTTCCGACAAGAGCAGTCGTGCCCGTGCCGGTTGCCTTGGTGGCAGCCGTAGTGATATCAACCGAAATGTTGCCGCTTGATGTGACCGTGCTGCCGGCGAAGGTGCCACTCAAGCTGATTGAGCGGGCATTGGCGGCATTCGTGCTCGTTGCCGTTACGCCAGCGCTTCCGTCAAGAAGCTTCTTACC
>JADLGZ010000146.1 GCA_020849075.1 Fimbriimonadaceae bacterium
CAAGAGCTGATCTTCGCGTCATCCGTCACCGCCGGGTGCGTAAGAAGATTTCCGGTACTACAGCGCGACCGCGCTTGTCGGTTTACCGAAGCCTTAAACACATTAGTGCCCAGATCATTGACGACACGAACGGTGTCACCCTTGCAGCAGCCAGTAGTGTTGAGAAGGGACTTAAGGCCAACGGCACCGCAATTGGTGCCAAGAAGGTGGGTGAAGAACTCGCCAAGCGAGCCAGGCAGGCGGGGATCACGGAAGTGATTTTCGATCGCGCTGGCTTCAAGTATCACGGGCGAGTGGCTGAGTTGGCCGCTGGTGCTCGCGAAGGAGGGCTGAACTTCTAATGAGAATGGCGCAAAGGCAAACAGGACGACGCGATAATCGCGGTGGCCCCCTACAAGAAGGGCCTCAGTACGACGTTCGTGTCATCCGAAGTAACAAAGTGTTCAAGACCCACAAGGGTGGAAAGACGGCCAGTTGGTCCGTTCTCGTCGTCGTCGGCGATAACAAGGGCAAGGTGGGCGTTGGGCTCGGCAAGGCGCGTGGTATCCCGGATGCGATTCGAAAGGCTGAAGAAACGGCCCGCCGAGCGATGATCAAGGTGAACATGATTGGTGGCACGATCCCTCATGAAGTGAAGGCGATATGCGGGACCAGTGAAGTCATCCTGAAGCCCGCGTCTGCTGGTACCGGGGTTAAGGCAGGAAGTGCCGTTCGGGCATGTCTCGAAGCCTGCGGTATCCACGACGTGCTCGCCAAGGCTTTGGGTAGCCGCAATCCGGTGAACATGGCCTATGCTACGTTCAACGCTTTTCAAGCGCTTCAGAACATTGAAGCACGGGCTGCTGCTCGGGGAATGGACCATAACGAGCTAACCCCGTGGCTTGCAAAGGCCCGTAAGGAGGAAGAAGAGAATGCTTCGCATTAAGGTCGTCAAGAGCTTTATCGGTCAAAAACCGACGAACAAGGTCACGTTGCAGTCAATGGGCCTGCGCCGAGTTGGCGCAAGCCGAGACTTGCCTGATAATCCTGCCATTCGAGGCATGATCCACAAGGTCAAGCACATGGTCACGGTTGAAACGGTTGAAGCGGAGGCTAAGAAGAAGAAATGAGTTTGCAGAACTTGAAATCAAACGAGGGTTCCACGAAGACTCGCCGCCGTGTAGCGCGAGGGATTGGCAGTGGGCTCGGAAAGACCGCAGGTCGCGGAACGAAGGGTCAGAAGGCTCGGCGTCAGGTTCCTGCCTGGTTTGAAGGCGGCCAAACGCCCATCATTCGCCGCTTGCCCGTCAAGAAGGGTTTCCGCAACATCAACCACAAGGAATACGCGATTATCAACATGGATGACCTAGCCAAGTTCTTCAAGGCTGGCGATGAGGTCACGCCCGAAAAGTTGATCGCTGTCGGAATTATCAGCAAGTTGCAAGATGGCGTCAAGGTCCTCGCTTTTGGCGATCTGGATAAGAAGCTCAAGGTCTCGGCGCATAAGTTCAGCGCAGCGGCCAAGGCTAAAATCGAGAAAGCTGGAGGAGAGGCCATCTCTCTGTGAGCGCAGTCTTTGGCGGCGGCGGCGATGTTATGGGGCCCGGCGATAAGGGCCTCAAGTTCACCCTTGCCGACACATTTCGATTAGCATGGGCAGACCCAGATCTGCGCCAGCGCATCATGTTTGTGTTCGGCGTCTTTGCCGTGTTTGCTTTCTGCATCCACGTTCCCGTGCCGATGCCGGGCGTCGCCCCATCCGATATTGAGGAGGCCGTTAAGAATAATGGCTTTCTGGCAATGTTGGGCATGATGGGAGGGAGGGCGCTCCAGCGAATTTCGATCATGGCCCTTGGATTGGGGCCATACATCACGGCCTCCATCATCATGCAGATTCTCAACGCCGCGAATCCGGCTTGGAAGAAGGAAATGCAGGAAGGTGGAGAGTATGCTCGCCGCGCTCAAGGCAAGAGAACCCGCTACCTAACCTTGGCTCTCTGTGCGGCCCAAGGTTGGGGCTTAATTAAGACCCTGCAGGTGATTCCGTCCGTTCATGCCACAGTGACCGCAAACCCCTGGATTCCCTATACGACGATCTTGTTTTGGACCGCCGGGGCGATGTTGATGCTCTGGTTAGGCGAGCAACTCACCGAGCGCGGAATCGGGAATGGGGTGTCGCTCATGATCTTTGCCGGGATTGTTATCTCGTTCCCCGCAACGGCTCAACAGATCTGGACATCCATCCAGAACGGGACAACCGCAGGGTGGGCTGGGCTCGTTGTGATTATCATGTTCGTCCTGAGTACTTGGTTCATCACCTATTTCACCATTGCTCAGCGCCGTATCCCCGTCCAGCACATCCGCCGCCAGTTTGGAACCAAGGCGATGGGTGGCGCAACGAGCTACCTTCCGTTTAGTGTGGTCATGGTTGGCGTGATTCCGATCATCTTTGCGATCGCTCTGATCCAGATCCCCTATCAATTCTTGGGTTGGTTCCCGCCTGGTACGCAAGCCCATAATGTGATTCAGAACATCGCGGATTTCATGAACCCCAACTTCACCACGTGGAAGGGGTATCTCGGAATCCTGATTTATGCAGGCTTAATTTTCTTCTTCAGTTACTTCTACACGGCTGTTCAGTTCAATGTTGAGGACATTGCTAATAACTTGAAGCGGGCAGGCTCGTTTATTCCGGGCATTCGACCTGGCAAACAAACGAAGGATTTTCTTGACGGAGTCATTTCGCGAAGAACCGTCGTTGGGGCCGTGTTTTTGGCGGTTGTCGCTATCAGCCCGTACCTACTGCCGCTCCTGATCAACGTTAGAAATGTGCAGTTGCTGTTCGGTACATCACTCCTGATTATGGTGAGTGTGGCCCTCGAAACCATGCGGCAAATTGAGGCAAATATCCTCATGAAGCAGTACGGCCAGTAAGTTTTGGCACGCAGTTTGAACAACGGAGTCCTTTCGTGCGCATTGTCTTAGTTGGCCCTCCTGGTGTTGGAAAAGGAACTCAAAGTGAGCTTCTCACTGAACGATTCGGGGCGGTGCCGCTCTCATCTGGAGCAATATTCCGATCTGAAATTGAAGCCCGGACGGATCTGGGCGAAATGGCTAAGCGCTACATAGACCAAGGCCGATTAGTACCGAACGGGGTCACGATCCAGATGATGGCGAAGCGGATGCGGAGCGCTGAGGTGCTGAGGCACGGTTTTATCTTGGATGGGTTTCCTAGAACTGTGGATCAGGCTATTGCCCTGGACCAAATGCTGGAGGATATTGAGCAGCCTTTGGACGGGGTGGTCAGCATTGAGGTGGATGCCGAAGTGGTGGTCGCCCGCCTGAGTGGCCGAATTGGTTGCACCCGTTGCGGCGCGATTTATCATAAGGTAACCAAGCCGCCCAAGCGGGACTGGATATGCGATCAGTGCAACAGCCCTCTCTTTGTGCGCGATGACGATCAGCCAGAAACTATCCGGGAGCGGCTCCGGGTGTTCGATGAAAACACGGCTCCCGTCATTGGGCACTATGAGGAGCTAGGCCTAGTGAGACGTATTGATGGCGATCGAGATCCCGAAGTCGTATTCGCTGACATCGTGAGAGCTTTAGGCTCATGATCGTGCTTAAGACCCGGGCCGAGATCGAACTGATGCGTGAAGCGGGCCGGGTTCTCGCCAAGGCAAGGCGCCTAGCAAGCGAGCATGTGCGCCCAGGGGTTACCACGAACGAACTCGACTCAATCATCCACGATGCGATTATTGCCGAGGGGGCTACGCCGAGTTTCTTGGGTTATCAGGGGTCGGGGCCATCACCATTTCCAAAATCCAGCTGCATCAGCGTGAACGAGGAGGTCGTGCATGGCATTGCCGGTCCTCGAAAGTTGCAGGACGGCGATATTGTCGGCATTGATATCGGTGTATACAAGGGCGGATTCCATGCAGATTCCGCTTGTACATTTCCGGTTGGGCAGGTCGCTGACGATGTGACGACCCTCCTGCGCGTGACACGCGAAGCCCTGCATATGGCCATTGATCGGGCCCGACCCGGGGTGAGGATTGGCGACCTTGCCGCTCTAATTCAAAAGCATGCTGAATCCCATGGGTTGGGGGTAGTGCGCGATCTTGTCGGTCACGGTATTGGGCGTAGCTTGCACGAGGAGCCGAGTATGCCTAACTTTGGCCGAGCCGGAACTGGTGCCAAGCTAAAGGAGGGTATGACTTTCTGTATTGAACCCATGCTGAATGCGGGTACCTGGAAGGTTAAAACCTTAGCCGATGGTTGGACCATGGTGACGGCCGATGGTCGCTATTCGGCGCACTTTGAGCATACAATTGCTATCACGAGGGCGGGCGCTGAGATATTGACGGTGGAATAGACTGAAGAGACCACGGTCCACAAAACTAGCTATTCCAACCAAACCCCAGCTATAATAACGCCAGATTGAGAAGAGGAAACTTTCAACCACGCAAGCGCAAAGATGATCCCAATAAAGAGATGGGGATCGAAGTTGAGGGCACGGTTATCGAGAACCTGCCGAATGCTCGCTTCCGGGTAAAGCTGGATGACAGCGACTTGGAGATATTGGCTCACGTTAGTGGCAAGATGCGTATGCACTACATCCGCATCCTCCCAGGAGATAAGGTCAAGATCGAAATGTCACCGTACGACCTGACAAAGGGTCGGATTGTCTTTCGAGCCCGCTAGTATAAAAAAGCGGCAAGACCCTAGCGCACCACCGAGCCTAGTCGGTATACTACACCTTCGCGCCAAGGCATGAAGCCGCCGCGCAAAGCGACCTGTCTGCAGTTCCAGACGCCTCTGGCTCCGGAAAAGTTGCGAAAAGGG
>JADLGZ010000147.1 GCA_020849075.1 Fimbriimonadaceae bacterium
CCGCACCGGTGGCAGCGGTCTCATTTATCGTTGATGCGGCCAGCGGCGTGATCAACAAGTCCATCCCCCAAATGCCCGTTTCAATGGTGACTCTAGGAGCCAAAAGTGCCCTCGGCACCCTCGCTCTCGCTTTGGGGCTACCTCTGATGGTGGTAGCCGTCCAATCGGGATTGGCTCATACGGGAGACCAACTCGCTGGCCTCCTGAGGCTTGCTCAGAGGTAGGAAATGGCCGAGAATCAGCAAAGCGGCGAAAAGACTGAAGAGCCAACACACCGGCGAAAAACGGAGGCTAGAAAGCAGGGGACAGTAGCCAAGTCCAGTGACCTGACCGGAGCCCTCACCCTTCTCGCAATTCTCTGTGTGTTGCCATCGGCGCTGACGGCCTTCGGCCATGGCTTCGTTCAGTCCCTGCGCGGAGCCCCGATCCCTGGAAGTCTTAGCAGTACGGACATTTCACGCTATCTGGCATCGCTGTTACAGCCGGCCATGATGCTCTTCATAACGATTGCGGGCACGGCCATGCTGGTCGGGTTGGCCTCAAACTTTGCGCAAGTCGGCTTCACCCTCTCTACATCGGCGATGGAGCCCAAGTTCGAGAAGATCAACCCCGCGCAAGGCATCAAGCGACTAGCATCGCGCCGAGCCATGATGGAGGGTCTCAAGACGCTCTTCAAGGGGCTACTCTTTGGATTCCTTGCCTTTGATGCCATTCGGGGCAACTGGGGCAACCTTATTTCGCTCAGTTGGAACACGCCAAGCGAAGCCGCTATACGTGTTGGGGGCCTAATCTGGACGGTCTCCATCCGCGTCGCAGTTGCTTGGTTAGCCATGGCAGCCCTGGACTACATGTTCCAGCGAAGTGAAGTGAACAAACAACTCCGGATGACCCGCGATGAAGTCAAGAGGGAGATGAAGGAGATGGAAGGTTCTCCTGAAATCCGAGTGGCCCGTATGCAGCGCATGCGTAAACTCAGCCGGGGTCGAACCCAAGAAATGGTCAAGAAGGCCGACGTGGTAATCACCAATCCGACCCACTTTGCCGTTGCCGTCCAATATGATCGGGCTTCGATGCATGCACCGATGGTGGTGGCTAAGGGCCAAGACTATCTCGCATTCAAGATTCGTGAAATTGCCGAACAGAACGGCGTGCCCATTGTCCCCAACCCGCCCCTCGCTCGGGCCCTATACAAACAATGCGAAGTGGGCGACTTTGTCCCACGCGATCACTTCGCAGCTGTTGCCGAAGTTCTCGCCTACGTGTACCGAACGATCAAGAAACTGCGCTAGACTCTTCTGGTGGCAGAGCGTGAACGCTGGAAAGCAATGGTGTTGCGTTCGATGTTGCGCCCCGCATGGTTGAATGCCAATGCGCCAGAGAATGATGTAGCCATCTCGTCGCGGTGCCGCTACGCTCGAAATCTTCGGGGTCATCACTTCCCCAACCACGCATCTTCAGCCGAGCTAAAGACCATCGCTGCTCGGGTGAAGGAGGCGGGAGCTAGCTTGGGGTTGGAGACATTTCGGCGGCTAGGGGATACCGAACGCGAATATATGGTCGGTTGCCGCCTGATGTCTACAGAATTCGCACCTCATGAGCCGGGAAGACTCCTACTCATTGACAAATCAAGGGCGATTAGCATCATGGTCAATGAAGAGGACCACTTGCGGATTCAGTCGCTCCATGCGGGTTGGTCCGTCGGGACCGCAGCAAGCCAGGCGCAACACATCCTTAAGGCACTGGATGGACTGCTTGAGTTTGCCACGGCAACCCCATGGGGGTATCTGGCGGCGAGCCCATTCAATGCTGGTGAAGGCGTCCGGCTGTCGGCGATGTTTCATCTTGCCGGGCTCGCCCATACGAAGCGGCTCAATGAGGTACTTGCCGCCCTTTCGGAGAGCCAACTCACCGCCAGGGGTTTGTTTGGGGAATCGAGCCGCGCTGTCGGCGCATTTTTCCAAGTGAGCATGATCAGGAGTGATCTTCCTCGATTTGCTGGAGCGTGTGAGTATGTGATGCGGGAAGAACGGCTCGCGAGGGGAACCGTCAGCCGGGATCAACTCCACTCGATCGTCCAAGACGCGATTCGCTATGCTGTCGTAAGTAAGAGCTTGAGCCAAGTGGACGCACTTCGCGTCCTGGCATGGGCTCGGTGGGGGATCGCGGCAGGACTGGTTTCAGTTCCATTACGCGAAGTTGATGAGATGCTCTCCACTCTGGAGCTTCGAAACAATCCGGATGAAGGAGCCGCCGCCAAAGACCGAGCTGTCGCACTACGAGCTCGATTCGAACAAGTCCTTGCCCAGTTGTAATACTGGTTCTCAGGAACAGCTGCAATTTTGGCCCGAGCATTGCTGATAAAGTCCAATGAAGATTGGTGAGGCAACAAGCCTTCTTCATCCAACCTCCTCCATACAACCTCGGGCCCGCTTAGTCGGGCCCTTCTCGTTTCGAAACCTTCATATTTCGTAAGGAGATCTCGGGATTTCCTCAAGTCTAGCCGACAAATAACTTGATGATTCTTAAGTCCCGGTACCCTGCGCAGGTGTCAATTTCACCTGTATGATATGACTTGAGGACTTGAGATGAACTATCTTCGACTATCGGATTGGGAATCACATTTGGTTGTTCGTGCCCAGCAGGGCGATCAGCAGGCGTTTGAGCGACTAGTGGACACCTATCGTGCCCAGCTACGTGGCTTGGCGATGCAACGTCTTCGAAATCCTGAAGACGCCTATGACGCCGTTCAGGACACAATTCTGAAGGCGTTCCGAGCCTTGGGCTCATTTGAAGCTGGGCGCCCCGTCCTTCCTTGGTTAATGCGAATTTGCAACAATTGCTGCATTGATTCTTTGCGGCAGCGCAAAGCCAATGAGCCATTGGATAAGCTCGATTTCGCGATCGCCGGTGACGAGGATCTAGATCAGGCGGCAACCGCAAACGAAGATCGAAATCTCCTTATGAAGGCAATCGCTCGGTTGCCTCGGCACTATCGCGAAATAGTCATGATGAGGCACTTTCGCGAAATGGAGGTAAACGAGATTGCGGCGGAGCTGCACAAACCTGAAGGCACCATCAAGAGCTGGCTCTTCAGGGCCCGTGCGATGCTCCGAAAGGACCTCACCCCGGCAATGGAGATTGGCTAGACCACTACTCAACTCGGTAGCGATAGGCCGATCCAACGCTCCCAATGAGGCGATGTTCCCAGCCAGGAACCGGAGCAATGGTCCAAATCTCATCAGCTTGGGCCTTTGTAATGCGGCTTGGATCCTTGATGAACATCATGTTTCCGTTCTCGGCGGGGGCAGGGTCTTGCCCCCCATTTAGCGAGCGCAGACGCTCTACGATGTCTCGACTGATCAAGGAGTCATATCCGCCGATCTCCTTGATCCGATAGAGTGCCGCTAGGTTGGGCGGCATCAAGGCTTTGGGTTGAGCAAATAGGCTCCACTGTTGATTGATGATTGCCACCCTTGCTCCTGCGGCGACGCCCTCAGGTGGGGGCGGCACATGGCCTGTTCTCAGGGGCGCACTTAGCAAACCTGGTACAAGGACAACGAGCCCGCAGACCGAACATGCGAGCGGTAGATGCCGGCGATAGTTTGGAAGGATCGCAAGGAGGACCAGAAGGGCCGAGACCACTGCGATGACCACCATCCCAGATGTACCAAAGCTACTGCGAAAGATAACAGCAAACTGGTCCGGCGGCAGGTGAACCCATGTGGGCAGCGATCCCCCTCGGACAAACAACGCCATCGCTCCGCCCGCCGCCAACAGGATGGGAAGGATCCAATGCCCCACCTCCTTTGGGTTGAAGGATTCAACTTTGGTTGACGACCCTGCCAGAGCGCATAGGGCGAGTACAACCAGCACCCCGGCCCGACCGGGCGAGCCAGTTGCGGACCAACCCGGTAGTCCAAAATAGAGAGCCTGGGCGACGGGTGAAGCTGAAGCAATCAAAAATCCAAACAGGGCAACTGCGCCCAGAGCGAATCCGCCCTTGGGCCTCTTAAATAGTGCTCCCACTCCCAGTATGAGCACCACAACCCCCACTGCGACTGCTGACTCGGCGTAGTTCCCTCCCGGTTTCACCAGCGCGGGCCAAAACGCACTGACCTGACCAGGGGCCCACTTGCTTGGGCTTCCGAGGAGATCGCCTGATCCCATTGAAGCCCACTCCCACCACTGTGTCCCGCTGGCATGATAAGCGGCCCAACCTTCCATTGTTGGCGAGGCCTTACGGTGGCTCAAACTTGAATACCTTAGGACCGGCACTAGCTGCGGTGAAGCGATTACAATGCCAGCAACAAGGGCCATTGCCGCCCGAGCGGAGGACTGCCAACCAGGGCGATACTCCCAAACCCCAACTATCCAGAAAACGACTGTGGCCATGATGCCAAACGCCGCAAATTGCAGGTGCCCCGCAAGGAGCAAGAGTGAAGCAAAAGCCGCCAGCCACATCGGCGAAAGCTTGCGCTCCAACAGGCCAACGCAAGCCCATAGGCACCAGGGAATCCAAGCGACCGTTGAGATCACCGAGGCAAGCCCGGTCCAGGAGATCATGAAGGCACTGAGCGTGAAGCTCAAGCCTCCTAAGCATGCCGCCCACTCATCCCCGCCCATGCGACGCCCCAGTGCATAAACCCCCAATCCGGCCAATGCCAAATGAAACCAGGCCAAGAGGGTAATCCCTATAGGGGTCGGAATCTGAAGAATGCCGACCAAGACATGCGGCGGATATAGGGCACCGCTCTGTGAATTGGCAAGGAGCGGAGCGCCTCCAAAGGAGTACGGGTTCCACCACGGAACTTGAAAATGCCGCCAGGAATCAAACACCAGGTCGCGCCACACATAAAATTGGAGCGCAGAGTCCATTTGGAGGACGTCAAATGGTCGGTTGGGGGGTAGCTCTGACCACGGCGAGAAGGCTCTCACTTCCGCCCACGGGCCAATGACCTCGCCAAGGAAAAGGCACCGCCACAGGATGATCACTGGGGCGAACAGCAAGACCAAAATGGGCCACTGACGGCGCATGGCTATGGGCAGTAGATGATCTGCCGGTTGGCTTCTTCGTGGGTAGGGTCTTGGTTTAAGACCTCACGGAAGTTTGCGCAGGCTTCATCCATCATGCCCAGCATCATTTGTGTTTGGGCAAGGTCGTATCGGGCCTTAACATGGGTCGGGTTCGCGGTCACCACCTCTTGCAACGTCACCAGCGACTCGTCAAACTCCCCGACAAAGCACTGGATCAACCCGAGTTGCCACTTTGAATCGGCATGACCGGGACTTGCCGCCAATACCTGCGAAAAGACGTCTTTGGCCTCATCGTAGCGGCCATCACAACGTAGCGCAAACCCCTTCTCATACAGTTCTTCGACTGCCATCAAACAACCCAGAATCACTTCGCCAATTCAGGCTAAAGCTGAATAAAGTTACTTTACCACGATCTATGCGGGGCCCGGTTCGAGGCGGGGTGGCTTCTGAGACAGAGGGGGGGTGACGGCCTCAACAGAATCATCGGAAGCGTCTTCAGGATCAGACTTGGCGATCTTGGGGTCATTCTCGGGATCGATACCCATGATCTCCAAAAACTCGTTCCGAACGATAGTCTCGCGCTCGAGCAATACCTGAACGATCGTGTCCATCTTTTCACGGTTCTCTTCAAGCAACATCTTGGCTCGTGCATGCTGGCCGTCCACAATCTGCCGGACTTCCTCGTCAATCATGCGAGCCACCTCTTCGCTGTAGTCGTGCTCATCATAAAAGTCACGACCCAAGAATGGATTTCGACTACCACGACCCAGAACTAGAGTGCCTAGGCGGTCGCTCATCCCGTAATTGCACACCATCGCACGGGCGATGCGGGTTACCCTGTCTAAGTCACTCACCGCACCCGTCCAACGTTCACCATAGACAACTTCCTCGGCAACAAGGCCGCCCAGTGCCATGGCAATGTCGTCCAGCAGTTCACTGCGGCTCACATGCAGCTTCTCCGTATCCGGTAAGGACCAGGTGAGACCAAGCGCCATTCCACGGGGGAGGATCGTGACTTTATGAACGGGATCACAATTCGGCAGCAGTTCGCCAACTATTGCGTGCCCTGCCTCATGGTAGGCGGTGATTTCACGATCCTTATCCAAGATTGTCCGGCTTCGGCGCGCTGCTCCGACCATAACGCGATCCAGCGATTCCTCAACCTCTTCCATGCTGATCTTGGTCTTGTTACGACGCGCGGTTAGCAAAGCTGACTCGTTCAAAGCGTTGGCAAGATCGGCCCCGGTAAACCCGGGTGTCCTTTTAGCGATCGTTTTCATATCCACGTCGCTATCAAATGGCTTACCCTTGCCGTGGATATTCAAAATCAGCTCGCGACCCTTGGCGTCCGGGGCATCCACCACGATTTGCCGGTCAAATCGACCGGGCCGCAGAAGAGCGGGATCAAGCACATCAGGACGGTTGGTGGCCGCAATCATGATGACGCCCTGATTGGCATCAAATCCATCCATCTCAACCAACAGCTGGTTCAACGTCTGCTCGCGCTCATCGTGACCGCCGCCGAGACCGGCTCCGCGTTGGCGACCAACGGCGTCAATCTCATCCACGAAAATAAGGCAAGGGCGATGGGCCTTGGCGGTTTCGAACAAATCTCGCACACGTGCCGCACCAACGCCAACGAACATTTCAACGAAGTCCGAGCCACTGATGTGATAAAACGGCACACCGGCTTCGCCGGCTACGGCTCGAGCCAGGTGGGTCTTTCCAACGCCTGGAGGCCCCGTTAGCAGAATGCCCTTCGGGATCTTCGCGCCAAGGGCAACATACTTCTTCGTGTTCTTGAGGAAGTCCACGATTTCCATCAGTTCGGTCTTGGCTTCGTCAATGCCGGCAACGTCATCAAACGTGATCTTGGGCCCATTCTCTCCGTGCCGGCGCGCTCGACTCCGCCCGAAGCTCATTGCCTGATTACCGCCTTGTTGGGCTGGCCGGTAGAACATGAAGTAGAAAATCAGGAACGGCGACAGGAGCAGAGCAAAGATCATTAGCCCGTTCATGACCATTGGGTTGACCCACGGGTCCGGAAAACTAAGTTCAACCCCATTCTTGGTCAGCTTATCCTGGATCTGGGCGCCTGCCATTCCGTCAGGCGAGATGTTGTTGATCTTGGCTTCGTACTTACCACCCGCTTTGGTCTCGCCCGTAATCCGATTCCCGCTCCAAACCGCGGTCTTAATCTCGCCTTTCTCGACCCTTTCCATAAACTTGGAGTAGTCCAAAGTCACGATCTTTGGTTGACCAAAGTTTAGGGCGCCCCCTTGCGAACCCATGGAGTTCAGCAAAGCAAACACGCCAAGGGCGAGGAAGAGTGAAACTAGGATCGTACGTACGGATTTGTTCAACAGGACTCCAACGAAGGGCTTACGCCATATAGACTACGCTTCGGAGAGCGCGTCCGTTCGACTATTATGGGCATGTTCGGCCATAACCGGACCGAACTTGAACCGAAGGATCTGCTTTGTTGTGTTGGAACACTTTGCCCGGTCAGCAATGCAGACCCCAGGAATCCACACGGGGCCAAGCAGATCACAGACAATGGGAAGGCGTCTTCTTGCTAGGCCTGTCAAGTGCTTTTCTTGCAGGAGATCGCTGATCAGTTTGGCCTTAGTCATCCCCAGAGATGCCATGCGTTCACCTTCCTTGGGGCTGCGGAAATAGAGGGTTCCCGACAGGCTATCCGCATCGAGCCCAACTTCCAGGTTATCAGAATCCTGAACTCTCTCAAGGCTCTTGAATACCGTGACCTGCCAGCCGAACGAATCCGCGATGGTTTCGCCGGGGATGGTCAATGAGTGGCGAAAAGGCTCAACCTCAACGAGCGAACGAAAGTGCAGTCTATCGCCACACCATTGGGCCGCAACCTGGCCCCCAGGAAGGGTTTCGCTTTCTCCCTCCCAGATGCGCACAGCGTTTGAGCGTTCTGTCTCCGCCCCTAGCGATGCAGCTGCGAGACGGATTGCACGGAGCCCGAGTACTCGAGGAAGTTCCTTGAA
>JADLGZ010000148.1 GCA_020849075.1 Fimbriimonadaceae bacterium
CAAACTGCGGGCGGTGCCGATTGATGCTGGCAAGGGAGCCGGCCCTGTCGCGCCCTCCCCGACGACCATCAAAGATCGGACCTACGCACCCCTCAATCGCCCTGAGTTCATCTATGTTAAGAAGTCATCCCTTGAAAAGCCCTTCGTCAAGGGGTTCGTGGACTACTACGTCAGCCCTGAGGGGCAGGAGCTCATTCGTGAATCGGGCTATATTCCCTTCGATGCCGCGGTCTACCGAACCATCGCGAAACATATTGCTTCGGGAAAGGTGGGTTCGCTTTTCAGTGGACAAATGGGTAAACCAGTTGAAGACGTGTTCAAGTGAGAGCAGACAAATTTCAAGCTAAGGCAACGTCAAGGGCCATTACTGAATGGTGCTTGACCCATATTTGCCTACTGGCGGGCCTGCTTTCTATCGTGACGACATTCGGCATCGTTTTCGTACTGTTCAATGAGGCACGCAAGTTCTTTGCGGTCGTCTCGCCCGCCGAGTTCTTTTTCGGGCGCCAATGGGAGCCCATGTTTGCCGAACCCAAGTTCGGAGCTCTGCCGCTTATGGCCGGCACATTCCAAATTGCCGCGGGCTCTGCCTTGGTGGCCTTGCCGATTGGGTTGCTGATCGCGATCTATCTTAGCGAGTACGCAAGCCCGAGGATCCGAAGGGTCGTCAAACCCGCCCTGGAGATATTGGCGGGAATCCCAACCGTCGTTTATGGTTTTCTAGGTCTAACCTTCGTTACACCAATCCTAAAATCATGGGGCCTGCCACTGGATACTTTCAACGCCCTGAGCGGGGCCATTGTGGTGGGCATTATGATCGTGCCTCTGGTGACATCGCTCTCGGAGGATGCTATTGCCGCCGTTCCCAAAGCTACGCGAGAAGCTGCCTATGGCTTGGGAGCCAGCAAGGCCGAGGTCATCACAAACGTTGTCCTGAAATCAGCGAGCAGTGGGATTGCCGCGAGTTTCATCTTAGCTATTTCTCGCGCAGTGGGGGAAACGATGGCCGTGACCCTGGCCGCAGGGGCCAGGCCGAATTTGACTCTGAGCCCCTTTGAGCAAGTGCAGACCATGACCGCCTACATTGCCGCCACCGTAAAGGGTGACGTACCCTATGGGTCCACGGGCTACCAAACCATCTTCGCTGTGGGCTTTACGCTCTTTGCGATGACCCTCTCCCTTAATCTGTTATCCATGAAGTTGGTCAAGCGACTCAAGAAGCACCATGCCTGACTTTGCCTCAAGTCGAATTTCAATCGCACGTCAGGCGAAAGATCGGATCTTTCGGGGGTTGTGCTATGGGGCAGCAGCCTTGGGCGTCCTGCTACTGGTGGTCGTCCTTTGGGGTGCCGTTCGCGAAGGATTCTCGGCATTGACCCCCAAGTTCTTCCGAGGCTATCCCACGGCATCTGTCTCAAGAGCAGGGATTATGCCGGCCCTCCTCGGGTCCTTGTGGATCGTTTTGCTCACCCTTGCCATTTCTTTGCCGGTGGGGATCGCCGCCGCCGTCCACTTGGAGGAGATCGCAAAGAAGACCCGCCTGAACGCATTTATCCAGGCAAATATCGCCAACCTTGCCGGGGTTCCGAGCATCATTTACGGCATCCTCGGCCTAGCCATCTTTGTCCGGTGCTTTGGGTTTGGCAATTCAATCATCGCGGCCGCGTGCACGATGAGCCTCCTTGTCTTGCCCACTGTAATCCTCACCACGCAGGAGGCCCTGCGGACGGTTCCGATGGCGTACCGGGAAGGTTCTCTGGCTTGCGGGGCAACTCCTTGGCAAACATTACTGAGGATGACCCTGCCCTGCTCGAGTGCTCCCATACTGACCGGAGTGATCTTGGCTGCTAGCCGCGCCATTGGGGAAACGGCTCCGCTGCTGGTGGTGGGAGCCTTAGCTTCCACTCGTGAAGTCCCCCGCGGCATTCGTGATCCGTACACGGTCCTGCCGATCCAGATTTTCAACTGGTCCGGGATGCCGCAGCACGCCTGGCATGTGAAGGCGGCCGGGGCGATCATTGTGCTCCTAACCATGCTCCTTGCTCTGAACGCAATCGCCATCGTTCTCCGTAACAAAGCTACGAGGATTTAGCGTATTCTCCCTTTTAGAGGGGATATGTTTCGGTTACTTTGTGGTTTCTTCTGTCTGGCGTCCTTGGCCTCGGCTCAGTCCGGCGGCATTGCCTATATCAATGCTCACATTGAGCCCATCGAGGGAAAGGCGATTGAACGAGGGACGGTAGCCTTCCAAGACGGAAAGATTTTCTATGTAGGGGACGGTAAGGCGCCGAACGGGTTTAAGACGGTTGACCTGAAGGGTGCGTGGGTTTTCCCTGGGTTCATTGATGGTGCAATGACCCGAGGCCTAAAGTTACCGGACACAATCCAGAACGAGGCGAGGGATGACGCAACGACGGTGCCAACACGCTTGCTCCCTTTGAACCACAAAGGAGTTCGCCCCGAAATCCTAGCATCTGCCTGCCTTGACTTGGCGCCCGCCTTGGAGTCGCAACATTCAAATGGCTTTACGTTGGCCTACATGGTGCCCGGAGCGGGGACCTTCCGAGGGCAAGGGGCAGTTGTTGCCTTAGCCGAGGGCAAGGATGTCGTCGTGGTGCCGTCGTACGGTCAAGGCATGGCCTTCACCATTGGAACCGGCGCGGGATTTCCTTCGACAAAGTTTGGGGTGATGGCGTTGATCCGGCAGACCATGCTGGATGCCCAGAGATATGGACAGTTTCCACCGAGTCAGCGATCAAAGGAACTGGATCCGCTGAGTTCTCTACTGCCCGTATTGCAGGACCAGCAGACAATGATGTGGTTTGTGGATAGCAGTGCGGATATCACGCGGGCAATGGACATGTCGAGTGAGTTTGGAGCGAGGTGCGCCATCATCGGCGGCCGCGAGGCTTATCGCCTGGCGAATCGCCTTAAGGAGCAGAGCGTTCCCGTGATTGCCGGAATTGCTATTGGTGCCGAGCCGGAGCAGCCCACGGCCGATGAACTACCCGCAAACTACCTAGCTCAACGAAAAGCTAAGTGGCGCGCCGGAGCCATGAACCTAGTTACCCTTGATCGGGCAGGCATCCCCTTTGCGCTAACGTCGCTTGGGGACACTTCAGCCAATTTCTGGCCAAATCTCCGCAAGGTGGTCGAGCTGGGTTTATCGCGCGAGTCTGCCATGAGGGCGCTAACCTCGAACGCCGCGAAACTATTTGGATTGGGTGATTGTGGGGCTATTGCCGTCGGAAAACGGGCCAGCCTAACGGTATTCACCGAAGACCCGTTCAAAAAGGAATCCAAGGTGACTCAGATTGTCATTAATGGCACGGTTGTGGAGGTGGCAAAGTGAAGGAGATCAGAAATAGCTTGAGTGGTCTTATGACCTTGGCCCTCCTTACTTCTTTGGCAAGCGCCGACTACAAGCTACCGTATGAGACGGAAGCCGATCGGAAGCCGAGCATTGCAACGCACGGTAACTGCTTCATTCGAGCAGGCCGGATTCTGACGGTTTCGCACGGCACGATCAAGAATGGTCAGATATTAGTGCGAAAGGGGAAGATTGTGGCGATCGGCACTAACTTGAAGCCACCCGCTGGCGTGACAGTGATCAATGCCGAGGATGAGGTGGTTATGCCTGGGATTGTGGATGCTCACGTCCACCGTGGGATTGAAAGTACAAACGAAGGCGCTGAATCCATCAGCGCTGAAGTGCGCATTGCCGATGTACTGAATCCAGATAGCTTTGCATGGTGGCAAGCCGCCGCCAGTGGCGAGACCACTGCACTCTTTCTACACGGCTCGGCGAATGCTATCGGGGGCCAGAGTGTTGTTGCAAAGTATCGATTTGGGAAAACGGCCAAGGAAGCCATTTTCCAAGGCGCGCCACGCATGATCAAGTTTGCTCTCGGCGAGAACGTGACGAGGATGAATTTCGGTGGATCGCAAGGCACTCAGCCGGCGCGCTTCCCCATCTCTAGGATGGGGCAAGAAGCGGTTTATCGCCGCGCATTTAATGATGCCAAGCAATACATGGCGGAATGGGACCGCTGGAGCAAGAGTAGCCGCAACCAGCCTCCACCTCGGAAGGACTTGCGTCAAGAGACTTTGTCGGATATTTTGCGTCGTCGGATCTGGGTGAATTGCCACAGCTACCGCGCTGACGAGATTTTGATGATGGCGAGACTGAGCAAGGAATTTGGCTTTAGGCTCGGCACGATGACACATGCCCTGGAGGCCTACAAGGTTGCGCCTGAGTTAGCGCAACTCGGGGTGCCGGTCAGCATGTTCGCCGATCAATGGTCCTTCAAGTTGGAAGGTTACGACGCCATTCCGGCCGGACCGGTGATCTGTGTCCGGGCAGGAATTTTAACCAGCATCAACACGGACGGAACAGGCGGAACCACGGCCTTAATCCTGGATGCAGCTAAGGCAACTCGGGAGGGGTTAAGCGAAAATGAGGCTCTTCGGCTGGTCACCTTGAGCCCAGCTAAACAATTGGGCATCAGCAAGTGGGTCGGCAGTATTGACATTGGCAAGGACGCGGACCTGGCTTTCTATGACGGGCACCCCTTCAATGTGACCAGCAAGAACACCCTCACCTTGATTGATGGTGAGGCCGTGTTTCAGCGACGCGATGCGTTCAAGGTGGGCAAGAGCCCGGATCGGTCCCTTGATCTGGCATCTATCTCCGGTCCGGAGGTCCTGCCTTTGCCTAAGCCCGCAAAGCTGTATTCCCTCCAAGGCGCAACGGTAGTGCCAGTGTCCGGCCCTCCGATTTCCGATGGGGAGGTAGTGCTCCGCGATGGGCGCATCGCCTATGTTGGCAAGCGGCTGTCAAAGCCCTTCGCAAAAGATATTGTAACGGTAAATGTAAAGGGTTACCGTGTTTATCCTGGACTGATCGATGCGGGAGCGGCCTTTGGATTGAGTGAAATACCGGGCATACGACAAATGCAAGACACCCAGGAGCAAGGTGACTTCCAGGCAGACCTCATGAGCGCCACTGCGGTGCAGGGCGCCAGTGCTCATTTCGGTCCCGCAAAGTGCAACGGTCTCTTGACCTTGGTCACTCGCCCCGCGGGCGGCATGATTTCTGGTCAGGCTGGCCTCCTTCGCTCGTGGGCATGGAACAGTCCGGGCATGGTTCTGGATCGCCACCTAGCCATGCAGGTCAACGTGCCCTCTCAGGGCCGCCGCTTTGGAGGAGGAGAGCATGTCCACGACGATTCAGAACTTGAAGATATGCAGGGTCGTCCCGGCGGTCAGCCTGAGGAACTAGGTCTCGTCACCGGTCGAATGCGGGCACTGGAAAGCTACTTTGATGCGGCCCTGACCTACGTCAAGAATCGCAAGGAGAAGCCGCTGGAGACTCCCATAGACCTGCGCCAAGAGGCCATGATTCCGGTCGTACAGGGCCGCATGCCAGTGTTCCTTAGGGTGCGAACACCGGATTCAATTCGCAGTGGGATCGCACTCGCCAAGAAGTACAAGCTCAAGGCCATTCTCGTTGGCGCGAACGAGGCTTGGCGTATCGCGGGGGAAGTCAAGAAGGCGGGCTATCCGCTCATCATTACGCCTGCTGGCTTAGTGGACCTTGACGCCAACCGACCCGTTCAGGACTACGATCCGTATGACACGCCTTACGCGATTCCGACCCTCCTAACCCGAGCGGGAATCAAGTTTGGGTTCATGAGCGACGACAATGCCATGGCAATGAACCTTCCCAGCAAGGTTGGGATGAGCCAAGCGTATGGCTTCTCGAACAGCCAAGCACTGCGCTCCCTCACCCTAACGACGGCAGAGATCCTCGGCTGGCAAAAGGAACTCGGATCATTGGAGGTCGGCAAGAGAGGGACGCTGATCGTCACGGATGGTGACGCCCTCAGCGCTACCGTCCGCGTAAAGATGGCCTTCATTGATGGACGCCCAATTGAGCTTTCGAGCAAGCATACGGAACTTCGCGACACCTACATGAAGCGGCTCAGCCCTAACGAAGCTCAGTACGCAAAATAATGTTCCGGGAGCGGATTGAGCGAGCTTTCTCGCGGCTTAACCAGCGCGAAGGCTTTGTTCCGCGTGAGAACCAATTGCAACTTGCCCTCATTCTTGGGGACATGATTGAGGAAAGAAAGAGCGCAGTTGTCGAGGCGCCCACCGGCCTCGGCAAGAGCCTAGCCGCCTTAATCCCCGCAATTGCTCACGCTGTTGAGGGGCGGAGAACGGTGATCAGCACTTACACGAATGTGCTTGCTGAACAGTACTGGCACAAGGACCTACCTCTTGCGATGAGCTTGTTCGACCTGAACGAAGAAGAGGCGGACCGAATCAAGACCGCTTTCATCATTGGTCGCCAACGCTACGTCTGCCTGTTGGCGCTGGAGGAGGTTATGGATGATCATGGGGCTGCTTTCCGATCGGTCGCCGAAACCGGCACTGAAAATGAGTTTCGGAAAGTCGCCATGGGTAGTGCGCGGCTTTGGCCCAGCGTAGGGGTACCCGTGGCTTGCGCGGGCAAGGCTTGCCCCCTGTTCAAAGATTGCTACTTCTTTGAAGCTCGCCGCCGAGCCCAGACGGCAAACGTGATCATCACAAACCACAGCGTGGTTCTCCAAGATGCTCTCAATGCGACGGGAGGCGATGGCGATGGGTTCCTCGGCAAGTTGGACTACATCGTGATTGATGAAGCTCATGATCTCTACGCCGCTGCCCTAAACGCGATGGAGTTCGAACTTAGCCCGAAGATGATCGGGTCCCTGCAGTCCCTGAGTTCGCGACTGGAGCGAGAGATTCAGTACAGTGGTGTGCCGAATAGCGAGACGGTTTGGCGAGCTGCCTGCGAAGACTTTCGCCGTGACATGGAGTCCGCCAAGAAGGAACTCCTGGCTTATGGCTTAGTTAATAATCGGCCAGGAATCTTAGCTGTTTCTCCGTCTAACGTGAGCGACAATCCCCACGTGAAGAACTTGGAATCTCCACGATCCGGGGTTGAGAAGGTGACCGACATGGTGGTGGATGCATGCCGCATCTTCACCAACCGAGCCCGGCATTTCTTGGGGGATGGAGAAGTTCCGCGCCAAGTTCAAGAGACGGCTCGCAACTACCTGCAAGTAATCGAAGAAGCGGGGATAGGGGCCGATGAAATACTGACTCCTGGGGGTGTGTCGGTTAGTCACCAGGGCCGGTCAGGTAGTGATCCAATGCTCAGAATGGACACGGTGGGGGTTGCCGATCCGCTCCATGAACTCCTTTGGGACAGGATTCCGACCGCCTGCCTGAGCGCAACTCTGGCCCTTGACGGCCGGTTTGAGTTCTTCCGCCGTTCCGTTGGATGTGAGCCAGACTACGAAGAGGTTCTCCCATCGCCATTCGATTACGGACGCGATGCGGCTCTTTACCTTCCGCCGGAGGGTTCAATTCCGGACCCTTCGATGAGCCGTAAGCAAGGGACCGAGGAGGTCTATTTTGATGCCTTGGCTCGCGAACTTTCCGCGATCGTCGAAGCGATGCAGGGTCGAACTCTGGCCCTGTTCCATTCACGTCGCGAGATGGAAGCGGTTTATGAACGGCTTCGCGTGCCCGACCACCTTCCCATCTATCTTCAGCCAAAGACCGGTGTTGGAGCCATGGGTGATCGTTTTCGCCAAGAACCAGAGTCCACGTTGCTTGCCCTCCGAAGTTTCTGGACCGGATTTGATGCCCCAGGCGAGACTTTGAGTTGCGTGGTGATCGTCCGAGTACCCTTTGAGGTGCCGGTCGAGCCGCCGGCTGTTGTGAGGATGGCGCACCTCGCGGCCCAAGGGTTCGACCCCTTCCAGGCCCATACCCTCCCCATGGCCAAGATGATGGTGCGCCAGGGTGTCGGGCGACTCATTCGACGGGACGGCGACAAGGGTATCGTGGCGCTTCTTGACCCCCGCCTGCGCACGAAGCGCTATGGCGAAGAAATTCTCGCCAACTTGCCCGACGAAATGCGCCAGTTTGATGATATTTGGGAAGCGGTCGCATGGACCGGCGTGTAAACTCCGGTCGTGATTCGGGGCATTGGCGTAGACATTGTGAGCGTTGATCGAATCAATGCGGCTATGAAGCGCGAAGGATTTTTGGAACGCATCTTGACCCCCCAAGAACTGAGCCTAGACCTTGTTGCTATGCGTGTAGCGAGCCGCTGGGCTTGTAAGGAAGCGATCTATAAGGCTCTTGGCGGCGGTATCAAATGGCAAGATCTGAGCATCGTGAACGATACAAACCATGCTCCATTGATCATTTGGCATCGTGATCTCGCCGAATTCGGAGAGATCAAGATTCATGTCTCCTTGAGCCACGAGCGTGAGAACGCGGTGGCGGTCGCCGTCGTTGAATCCGTCAAATGAGGCTGGAGTGGGTCCCCAATATCGAGCGATTTGTGCCGGAGTGGCGAACTCTGCATTCCAATCTGCCGATGGCCCATCCCTTTCACTCCCCTGAGTGGGTGACAGCGTGGTATGAGACGGCGGGCCGTCTATTCTGGCCAAGAATACTGGCGGGCTACGAAGGCAAAGATTTGGTCATGGTATGGCCTTTTGCCAGCACCTTGCGCACCTGGTACATCGCTGGTTCCGGTGTGTCGGACTACCTTGAGCCCCTGTCTCGACGTCCGGTCGAATTGGAGGGGATAGTTGATCAGATAACGGAGCTTCGTCCGGCTCTGGTGGATCTGCATCAGCTCCCCGAGGACTTGCCAACGTGGCCAGGAGCCGAGAAGTTCTATCAGGCAACTTGCTTGCGCAAGGACCTTCCAAACAACATAAGCGAGGTCATGCGAGGGTTGAGTCCCAGTCTTCAGCAGGATATTGCTAAGGCGGGTCGAAATGGGAGCCTCCAATTTGATTGGGTGGAACCTCGCCGATTCTTCCCAATCTTTTTTGAACTTCATCGTCAGAGGTGGGCTCGAAAGCATTTGCCTGGCGCCTTCCTGCTGCGGGGACGCCGACGATTTCATGAGGCCGTTGCCGAGCGGGGAGAACGGATCCTGCGAACTGGGTTGCTAACCTACGAGGGCGAACCGATTGGGGCGATGTACGGACTTGTCTCCGGTAATCGAGCTTTCTTCTATCAAACTGGGTTCTTACCTGAACACAGCCGTCTTAGCCCTGGGTCAGTCATGATTGCTGATTTCATGAAGCGGGGCATCGAGGAGGGCCTATCTACATTCGACTTTCTCCGGGGCGATGAACGCTATAAGCAGCGATGGCGACCGAACAGCCGTTGCCAAAGTGTTAGACAAATTTGGCCAGCCGATGCATCGATCGTCGCGAAAGCCGCCGTGATGCATCATCACATTGATCGCTGGTTACGCGATAAGCTGGAGGCATAAAGAGCCGATAATGAAAACTATGAGTCGGAGTCTGATGTTGCTGGCGTTAGTATTGACTTTGGCTTCAGGATGCCAATCGCCCAAGGTCGCCCCGCCTAGCCTCGAAGACGAGATCGAGACAATCCATTTGGAAATCCCAAAGCAGGAGAGTACGGTTGAGTCGCGTCGCGTGTTGGTCGTGTGCAATATCAATAGCAGCGACAGCATCAAATTGACGGAGTATTACGCGCGAAAGCGAAAGATTCCCGCCGAGAATATTGTTCAAATCCAGACACCGACCCTTGAAGAGGTCGTGGATAGCATCTATAAGAGAGACATTGAACAACCCATTCGTAAGGCGCTTCGAGCACGGAAGGAGCGCATTGATTACATCGTTTTGACAAAGGGCGTACCCTTGCGGGTGGAGAGTTCGTGGGGCTACTCGGTAGACAGCCTGTTGGTCGGTCTCAACAAGAACTTTGAGCTTCAGGCGGCCAATTTGCCTCCCCAATATGAAGCGGCCATGCGCCACGCTAATCCTTACTTCGAAGCAGATACTCCATTTGCCTCAGGCCGGTTTGGCATCTATTTGGTAACTCGGCTGGACGGCTACACCCTTGAGGACGCCAAGCGACTCGTTGAGCGGTCGGTGAAGGCGAAGCCAGAAAAGGGGCTGTTTATGTTTGACCTCGCGCCAAACCGGTTTGACCGACCCACCGAAAATGAAAGCTCCGGTTGGCACAGCCTCAAGATGGAGTCGGCCGCTAGGATTCTGCGCGACACCGGCTTCAAGTCGCTCATCGAAAATGCCAGTACAGTTCAGCAACAAGACGATAACCTTATATACAAAGATAAGTTCCTCTTGGCAAAGGAGCCACTGATGGGCTATGTGACTTGGGGTTCGAACGATGCTTCGTTTGATGCCTCGGTATATCAGAGTCAAAGATTTCTAGCCGGCTCGATCGCGGAAACATTCGTTTCCACCAGTGCCCGTACCTTCATTCCTACCGATCAAGGGCAGAGCCTTATTGGCGATCTAATCGCAAACGGGGTCACCGGCGTAAAGGGTTATGTCAGTGAACCGTGGACTGTCGCGCTGTGTCGAGTAGACACCCTGTTCAAGCACTACACCCAAGGTTACAACTTGGCCGAGTCATTCTATGCTGCTTCGCCGCTGATCAAATGGAAAGATGTGGTAATTGGTGACCCGTTGTGTCGCCCCTATGGTGAGTTTGTGGATGGCGGTAAGCCAAAGCAACTAAAGCCATAGCAAGCCGCTACTGCGAGGCGGCAGGTTGGGTAGTTTTGTCCTTTGGCGGTTCCTTTGTGCCGGCGTCGGCGGCAGGAGAACATCCCGCGAGAATCAAAAGGGCCAGCCCCAACAGTACGAGAGTTTTCATACCGCCCTATCTTACTGCCCAATTGTATCGCTATTGGGGGCGCTGACCTTAATGATTCGCCATCGGGGCGTTGGGAAGACACCGTAGCGCAGGCCCGATTCCTTTTGGAGGACGATTCGAACATCATCCACCGTATGCGCTGCCCCAATATTACCAACGCCAAACTTGATCCGCACCGATGAAACCACTTCAGCAAGGTCTCCGCGAACGACGGGGGTGGGGGTGAGGATCGTCACCTCCGGTTTCTGATCCTTCACGAAGTCCGCAATTTCACCGCTATTGGGTTCGAAGTCACCTACCTTGAAGCCGCTACTGAGGGCATCAAGAACGCCGCCAGCTTGGCCTTCCTTGCCACTGCGGGTGGCCTCACGCAGAGTTTCAGCGATGAGCGACTGGTCGCTGGGGACATCCAGCCACATCTTGGCGAAGATACCGCCAAGGATCCCGACCAAGCAGGTTCCAAGGATGAGAGTCTTTGGCTTCATGAGCCGTGATAGACGTTTCGACTGCCGTGCATGGTTTAGAATGATATCGTGGATGCTCTGTGGAGGCCCTTTGGGTGACGCTCTACGGAGACTTCAGGCAGCGGAATGGGTGCGGTGCAAAGGTATCACCTAAGATTCTTCAGAATCCTGCGCGAAGGTTGAATCCGTGGCCGCCTCACTCGATTCTTTCCCGCCATCGATCCTAAAGATGAATCTGGCGTTACCTAGGGCAAACTCAGCTTCGTCGGACAACTCAGCTTCGTCTACCCGCTCAAAGTCCTCACGAAGGACGAACGTGCCGTTTGAACTGCCCATATCTGCGAGCGTCCAGACTCCATCTTCGAATGTGATCTTTGCGTGCTTGCGGGAGACGTAGGCACCCTCGGGAAGGGGCGCAAGGTCCACATCTACGGGTCCAACTGCCGGATCGAATCGGCCGATGACACTCGGCGGGTTGAGGTCAAAAACTTCGGAGGTCTCCTCTCCATTTCGCTTGACGGTAATGGTGGCTTTCATTTGTTCGCAAGGCTACCCAAGAGGAAGGTGGTTCCGGATACGATGAGCCCGGGAAGCAAGGTGCCCACACTTATGTCGACTCCGCCCCAGTTAAAGACCAAGTATGGGTTGTTTGAGCTCAGTCCGCGCAACCACATTGAAAGGGAAAGAATGAATGCGGAAGCCGTCGCGATAAACACAACGGTCGCCGAAAAACGTTTTGGCGCGACGTATGAGGTAACTACCGGTATCAAGAGCGACCCGGTGACAATGCCGCCCCACGAATACCAGATCTGGACAACGCTCTCCGTTTTGGCTCCTATGAGGATTGCGAGAGCAATGCCAAGAGCAATGCCAAATCTCGTCACGTTTTTGACCTGCGAGTCAGCCAGTTGAGGTTTGAGTTGGCCAATGATCTCTCTCCCGAACGTGGCGCCACTGATCAACGCGTAGCCCACCATCGCGCATAGTATTGTCCCCATGACTCCGCAAAGAAACACTGCTTTCAGCCCGGAAGGTAAGACTTGCTCGGCTAATCCTGGATACATCAAGAGAGAGTTTTGGGGAGCAGGTTTGAGTAATGTGAAGGCAAACAATCCCGCCGTGATGGACAGGAAGTCAAAAACCAACCAGAAGAAAATACACCAGATCAGGCCTTGACGTCCAAGTTCTGGCGTCGCGGCCGATGCGGCACGCTGGTGGAACCCTGGATCAACCAGAGTCCAAGCACCTAGGATAAAGAAGCTCAGAATCATGGTCCAGCTCTGGCCACCCGTAAAGGTTCCCGTGGGTTGGCCTTGGAGCTGGTTCAAGGCTGCCGGGTGATGGGCGAAGCATGTCGCAACAATGACAATGAAGCCGAGGTACATCATCACAAAGGCAAGCATGCTCGCTCGAACATCCGCGAGTAGCCCGCCTCGGTACAAAAACAGGGAGCCTCCGATGGCTGCGATCGTGATCGCGGACAAGAGTGGCCAGCCAGTAACGGCTTGAACTAGGGTCCCCAACATGAGGACATGGGCGCTCGGGACGGCGAGGAGGAAGAGGAGCGATGCCCCAAGAAGTCCCATGGGCCGGCCATAGGTCTGGGCCAGCCGCTCAGGGATCGATATTTCCGCCGCTCCTCGCACCCGGTTTACGAGGAAGAAGGCATAGATTCCGGCGAAAACATAGTACGGAACCCCCAGCATAAGCCATGTTCCGTAGCCGTAGTAGCTTGCCGACTCACCCATACCGAGGATGCCCCCGTACCAGGTGCAGACCAAGGTCGCTACAAACATGGGGATGCTCAAGTTCCGCCCGGCCATGAGATACTGCATTAACGATGAATCCCGAAGGCGGGCCGAGAATCCTAAGGCGAGTAGCGTCACAAGGAACAGGACAACGATCGTGTAGTCAATCGCACTCAGGGTTACCAAGGTGGCACCTCAGAAGGCAATTGCTCAACCATGAGTGCAAGATGCCCGCCTGAAACTTGAAGCGTAATGGCGTCTGCCGTTGATTCGTTGGAGAGACTGACATGTTGCCCAACAGCAAGGGAGGTGTGGGCAAGTTCCCATCGCAACCCTTGACTCTTTACCGAACACACGCCCTCAAGAGGAATCAATGAGATTCTTTTAGCAGGCCCTGTGGAAAACACCCCTTGGAATCCGGGCCGAAGAAGTACCACGTGCTCCCGCGGGAGCACCCATCGAATGTTCAATCCGCACGCAATTGAGGCGGAGAAACTTGCAAGAAAGTGGTCCATTCTGCCACCGTGGATGCATATCAAAACGACTTGGTCAACGCCGAAGCGCTGAGCGGCTGTGAGTAGTTTCTCAAGATCGCTACGGTGCTCATCTTCATCAATAGTGATAAGGTTTTGATCATATTCTTGCACTAACAAAGCGGAATCCATATCGCCCACAATCCGATGGGGCACGATGGATATGCCTTCCAGATGATGGATGCCAGCGTCGGCGGCCACGACAATATCGCTGGCTTCGACCCATGCCGCGAGAGCTTCGCAACCGATACTTTCTCCTCCCAGAACGCCAAGTAACCTCATAGCGGATATTCAAGATAGACGATGTGGATAAACTGTGGAGAACATCAGAAAATTGTGAAAAATAGAGATTGGCATAGGAAGGCGAACTCAACGATGCATGAAAACAGCTCGTAAACGGTGATTCGTAAGGTCAAAATGTTTGGTGCCTAGTGAAATCCACAGGCATAATTCTATTCCCCTTAGGGCAACCAATGGGGCTTTGATTTTCGGTTTTGACTTGCTATGTACGACCAGTTGACTTTTGAGACCCGTGAAGACGACCTGAGGCTGAGAGGATGTTGGGAGAACGTTCTGAAGAAAGTAAGCGCTTTGATGGCGCCGAAGATGGCTGAGCGTTTCTTGCATCGAATCCGCCCGGCGGAACTGCGAGACGGCGTTGCGATTCTTGAGGTGCCGAATTCCTTTAATGTGGAGTGGATTCGATCTCGATGTCTGTCGGATCTGCAAAGAGCCATTAGTGAGGAGCTGGGCGAGACCGTGCTGGTGGAGCTTAGGATCAATGCCACCGCCCGCCGGCCGGAGGTGACCGCGATCACTGAACTTCGGGCCCAGCCTGTCGTTGTTGAGCGGAGTGCGCGATGTAGCTTTGAACCAGGTGATCGCTATCGATTCGATAACTTTGTGACGGGTCAAAGCAATCGTCTTGCCTTTGCCGGAGCCAAGGCTGTTGCCTCTGACCCAGGTAAGAAGTACAATCCGCTGTTCATCTACGGTCCGAGTGGCCTTGGGAAGACCCACTTATTGCATTCAATTGCTCGCGAAGTTCTGCAGCGTGACCCGAATTTCCCCGTGGTCTACATCAGCGCCCAGCAATTTGCCGAGGAATTGATTTCGAGCCTCCAGCAGGGGAAGATTGAGCCTTTCCGTCGGGCCCAGCGTAGCGTCGGCATTTGGCTGGTTGACGATATCCAGTTCATTGCGGGCAAGGACCGAACGCAAGAAGAACTCTTCTACACGTTCAACCACCTCCACCAGACCGGCAAGCAGATCGTGCTCTGTTCGGATCGCCCTCCGCGTGAGTTGCACTTGATGGACGAGCGTCTGCGTTCGAGATTCGAAAGTGGCTTGGTCGCCGATATTCAGTGGCCCGACACCGAAACGCGCAGCGCGATTCTTCTCAATAAGGCCCACGAGGAGGGCGTGCCGCTTACAACCCAAGTTGCCTTGTATCTTGCCGAGCATGTGCCGGGGAACATCCGAAATCTCGAAGGGGCGATGACCAAGCTGGCCGTTCAGTCGAGCCTAAACAACCATGAGATCAGCATGGACTTGGCGCAAGAAATGGTTGAATTGCACTACAGCAAGGCCGCCCTCGCCAGGCCCAGCTTTACGCAGATACTCGACGTCGTCAGCAAGTTCTATCGCATTCCGGTCGAAGACATTCGCGGCACGAGCCGAAAGGCGCCTATTGCGCTGGCTCGCCACGTGGCGGTCTATCTCACCCGCGAAGTCACGCAGGGGAGCTGGAAGCACATCGGCCACCAATTTGGTGACCGTGACCACACCAGCATGATGCACGCCTACGAGAAGATCAGTAAGATGGCGGGCGGCGACCGCGACTTCGCGAATGTCGTGCGATCGCTCTTGCGCAACCTGAATCCGGACGGTCAATGAAGCTCGCCGACATGACTTGGCAAGAGGTCGGCGCGCTCGACCGCGAAACGGTGGTCGTCATCCCGACGGGCTCCAACGAGCAGCATGGCCCGCACCTTCCGGTCTTCACCGACTCGATTTTGGCGACGGCAGTTTCGGAAGCTGTCGAAGCCAAGATCGGGGACAAGGTGCTCGTTACCCCCACCCTTTGGCTCGGGGCGAGCAGCCACCATCTCGCCTTTCCAGGTTCCTTATCGAATTCGATGTCGGGCTACAACGAAGCTCTTAAAGCCGTGGTCGAGAGCCTGCATCGCCACGGGTTTTGGAAGTTCTATATCATCAATGGTCATGGCGGTAACACCTCGCTCAACGACGTGGCGCTACGTGAACTCAAAGAACTCCACCCCAACCTTCTTTTGGGTCACAGCGGCTACTTCACCTATTGCGCGGATCTCTGCGCTGAGCTCCTTGAAGGCCCGGCTAAGATGATTCAGCACTCGTGCGAAGC
>JADLGZ010000149.1 GCA_020849075.1 Fimbriimonadaceae bacterium
GACTTGGTATTGGATTGGACGCCCGACGGCAAGATCGCCTACAGAACGCCATTCAACAGTCCCACTCAGCGAACGGCTTCGCTTTGGATAGTGGATCCGAAAGGCGGTCAAGGAACCAAAACGGTCGTTGATGAAGTCGCTGATCTAAGCTATAGCTCGGACGGCGGTACGATTGCCTACAACCGCAATAACAGCCACCAGTTCAACTGGCGACGCTATCGTGGTGGAACCCAAGGCCGCATTGCTTTCTACAACTTTGCCAAGAACACCTACGAAGAGATTCCGAGCAAGCTGGAAAACCGCTGGCAGCCGCAATGGATCGGCAATTCGGTTTACTACATTGGCGACAAAGACTTCGGGACGCGCAACATGTGGAAGTACGACATCGCTTCCAATCGCGAATCGCGTATCACCGACTTCAAGGATGCCGACATCAAGAATCCGGCCGGCGATGACAAAACCCTGATTTGGGAACGAAACGGCTATTTGGAGACCCTGGACCTTGCCTCGGGCAAAGTCGAAAAGGTCAAGGCGTTTATCGGTAGCGACTTCGTGCCGTCTCGACCGCAGCTTCGAAACTTCGGCAACCAAGTGGCGAACTTTGGCATCAGCCCGACCGGTGCGCGCTTGGCGGTTGAAGCCCGAGGGGAGATCTTTAGTGTTCCAGCGAGAACGGGCGAGACCCGGAATCTGGTCAACGCTCCCGCTAGTCGCGAGCGAATGCCTGAGTGGTCCCCCGACGGCAAGGTGATTAGCTACATCAGCGATGTTTCAGGTGAAAACCAGCTTTACACTCGCCCTCAAATGGGCGGAGCGGCGAAATTGCACCGCGTCAGCAACCAGATCAATGGATACAGTTGGTCGCCCGATGGCAAGTACTTTGGTTACACAACGCAAGACTTCAAGCTGATCATCCACGAAGTCGCCACGGGTAAGGAGTCTCTCGTCGCGGAGAGCGAGTACCAGACCAACATGAGTTGGGACTGGGCGCCGAACTCGGATTGGATTGTTTATTCCTGTGCATTACCCAATCTGCAAGGCGCGGTCTACTTGTATAACGTTGCCGGAAACAAGAGCACAAAAATCACGGAGGGTTATTACAGCGACAACAGAGTCACGTTTGACCAAAACGGCAAGTACGTTTACTTCACATCCGTTCGAACCTTTGCGCCATTAAGTGGGGCTTTCGAGTTCATGATGAACATGGCCGATGGCGAGCGGGTCTACGCTATCGCGCTCAGCAAGGATGCGGCAAACCCCATGTTGCAGCCGGGTGACGAAGAACCGACCGGAGATGCCCCTGCTGCTGGCGGTGGAGCCGCCCCCGCGACCGACGCGCCAAAGGGTACACGCGTTGATCTCGATGGCATTGAAGATCGAGTCATTCCTCTTCAGCTTGGTGCTGACGCCTATCCTCTGATTTTGGGCTTGAACAACGGCGTCTTGATCTACAACGATGGCGTCCTCGGTATGTGGAGTTGGGCGGCCCGCCAGTTCTTGCCGATTTACCAAGGCGCGATCTCGGGGATCAATCTCAATGCCAAGCGCAACAAGGTTGCCATCAACACCGGACAATTCATTTCGTTGATGAATGTCGCTCCTGGGCAGGAGGCTGCATCGGGCCGCGTGAACATGGCGGGAGTTGAATATCAATGGGATCCCAAGGCCGAATGGAAGCAGATGTTTGGCGAAGTCTGGCGATGGGAACGAGATGTCTTCTACGATCCCAAGTTGCTGGGCCTGGATTGGAACGCGATTGGAAAGCAATATGAGGCCATGTTGCCCTACGTTAGGCATCGCTCTGACCTGAACTATGTGTTCAGCCTTATGATCGGCGAACTTGGCACGGGTCACGCTTACGTGTCTGGTGGAGAAATGGGGCCAGGTGGGCCAAATGTTCCGGTCGGTCAACTCGGTGCCGACTTTGAGGTCGTTGGCAACAATGTTCGGTTCAAGAAGATCTACAAGGGCCTGAGTTTTGAAGAAGGTCGTCGAGGCCCTCTCGGAGAGCTCGGTGTAAACGTCAAGGACGGCGACTATTTGCTTGAAATTGATGGAGCACGGGTGGACCGCGATACCGATCCCGAAAGCTTGTTGCAGGGCAAAGTGGGCCGAACAGTTGTGCTGACGGTGAATTCATCTCCGGCAATGGCCGGGGCTCGAAAGGTCCGAGTTCGCCCGATTGCAAGTGAGTCTGAGCTCCGATACATCACGTGGGTCGAAAGTAATCGAGCCTATGTTGCGAAGCAGTCGGGGGGCCGAATTGGCTACCTTCACGTTCCCGATACATCCATGCCCGGTGTCATTGAGTTCATCAAGGGCTTCTATAGTCAAATTGACAAAGACGCGTGGGTGATTGACGAGCGCTTTAACGGCGGCGGAATGATTCCAACGTTCTTCATTGAGTTCCTCCAGCGCGAAGTGATGGCCGGGTTCAAGGCTCGGGACACCAAACCCATCTTCTTCCCAACTGGGAACTTGACCGGGCCGAAGGCAATGCTCATCAACGAGCACGCCGGATCAGGTGGAGATATGTTCCCATGGCTCTTCAAGGAGCACAAACTGGGTCCGCTCATTGGCATGCGAACATGGGGTGGTTTGGTCGGAATCCAAGGTGGCGTGCCGCTTGTGGATGGTGGCCAAGTAACGGCCCCCGGCTTCGGAATCTACGACCCGTTCAAGGGAGCATGGGTGGCGGAGAACACGGGTATCTCTCCGGATATCCAAGTTGATAACCGACCCGACCAACTGGCAAAGGGACTTGATCCCCAGTTGGACCGAGCCTTGGCATACCTCGCGGAAGAGCTGAAGAAAGCACGCAAGCCGCTGAAGGTTCCGCCATTCCCAACGGCCAAGCCGGGCCAATAAGGGAGGCACTCTTCGCACTAGGGCCCGATCTATGGATCGGGCCCGGGTCTTACAGGAGCCCCTTCTTCCGGGCATTCCGCCAGCGATCATGGAACCAAAGATATTGCTCGGGTGTCTTGGCGATCGCAGGCTCGAGGAATTGGTGATAGGCCCTCATCATCCCTTCTTCGAACTCAAAGTCAGGGTCCGGTGTGAGGCTGGGCGATATCTCTAACCGGTATTGATTTGGGCCCGTTCGGATCATAACGAAGGGAACGACCGGTGCTCCCGTGCGCTTGCTGATCGTGCCTGGCCCGAGTACCGTTCCGGCAGGGTGCCCAAAGAATGGGATAAAAATGTCATCTGCATTTTGGTCAGCAAGGAGCCCTACCAAGTCCCCCCGGCGGAGGACCTTGAGCATCTCCCTTGCGGCATTGCCACGAGATAGCACGTCCGCACCCGACGATGAACGCGCCTCCTTGAGCATGCCTTGGACGCCTTGGTCATCGGCATCGCGGGCGACTACCGCAAGTTTGAATCCAAGGAGAGGGAAGATCCCGGTCATGCGCTCCCAGTTCCCCATATGGCCCGTGAGCACGAGAGCTCCCTTGCCCTTTGATACCGCTGATCGTAAGTGTTCGAGCCCCACGATTTCCGTTGAGTCAAGTAGCTCCTGGTCGGTTCGGGTCTTGGATCGTAGGAAGTCAACACTTATGAGGGCGAAGTGTTCAAAACACCCCTTGGTAAGGGTAAGCCGCTCCGCAACAGTAAGATGTGGGAACGCAAGTCCAATATTCTTGAAGGCACGCTCACGTCGTGATTTCGCGACCTTGAAGATCAAGCGTCCCAGTTTCTTGCCAAACACTTCGGCTTGCTCAGGTGACTTCCTGAGTGCGACAGCTTGAATGCGACGGATGAGCCACTCCCCCGCTTTCCCCTCTAGTTTCTTTTTCCAAGCGGGTTTCATCGCTTTCGCCGCAGTTCCTCAAGCTTCGCCGCCAATGAAGCCTTAAACTCTTCGTAGGGTTCAATGGTCACTCGGTAATGGGCCACTTGGAAGCACCACCCGCTGAGATCCGTTCGGTCACGTATCTTGACCCAGTCCTTGCTCGTAACGACAATGGGCAGCTGTTGGATAAATGGCTTAAACAGATCGGGTCTCGTGAGTTTGTCATGATCGGGAAGATGTCGTGAACGAAGGGTTCGGAAGCCTAGGGCGTCAAGGGTTGTGAGCAATCGGTGGGGCTTGGAGATGGCGGTTAATACTTGGATGTCCTGAGGCGCAAACGCTAATTCATGTCCGCTGGCATCCAAGAACGTCGTTCCGTGATGCTTGAGCTTAAAAGAGCCGGGCAACAAGTAGTCCGCTCGCGATCGATGAGTTCGCGGTTGACGGTAGGGTCCGCCTGGTAGCACTAGCGAATTTGAAACTCGCTCAAGGTCGAGGAGGATGCTGATATCGTGCTGGAGGGGTTTGTGCTGGTATCCATCATCCATTACCAGGACTCCGTTTGGGAAACTCTCAGCGCATATCTGCGCGGCCAGCGTCCGGCGTCTTCCAACAATGATAGGGAGGTCGGGTTCGAGCCATCGCATAAGGGCCGGTTCATCGCCCCATTCCGCTGCCGATATAGCACCCGATGGAGCTAAGGTAGCAGCCTCAGAACGAGGTGCACCATAGCCGCTTGCACTGATAACTGGCAGCAACCCAATTTCGCGTAGGAGGCGACAGACGGCTAGAGTTGTGGGGGTCTTGCCCATGCCTCCCACAGTGAGGTTCCCAACGACCACGACGGGAATGTCTGGGATCAGAGGTCGGCGCAGGCCAGTATGGTAGACCGCTTCATAGCCCATCCACCCAATGTAATAGATCGCAGAAAGCGGTGCCAAGAGGATGTTCTCGGCACAAAATTTCTGCGGATCAAGGTCAAGTGCCACTCAATAAAGTATGGCATGACGGGCCTACTTGAACTTAGGAGTTACTAATCCGTGCTGACGTCAAACTTCTCAACAATGGGCTTAGCCCCCTTTGGCTGAAGGGCTAACGTTTGACGATCGGTAAAGACAACTTCGAGCTTCAGACGATCGGCTATTGTTTTGAGGGCATAGCCTAGTGAAGTCGGATTCAGCTTGAAGTCAAGCTTGTAGAGAGGAATACGTTCATCCACCTCGACGTTAATCTTAGCTTGGTCACCAAGGTTCTTGATGATGGCCCTGAGGTCTACCTTGTTGTAAGTACCGCTTACCGCTCGCTGGAGCACGGCCTCGGAGAGCTTTCCGACTTTGGCGATCTGGGCACTTGGGTTGGGCGTTGTGGGCTTGTGGTCTGGCTGGGTTGTTGTCGTCTGAACGGGCCGGACCTTTGTGAAGTAGTAAATGTCGTTCTGTATTTCATAAGTCAAATTAGAGAGCCGGCACACGATTTCTAGAGTTTCGTCAAAGGCCATCGAGTTGAGCGATAGGTACAACTCGGACCGAGATAGATTCTCGAGAACGAAGTTCTTCTTGGCTTGAGTAAATAGATCGTGAAGAACCGCGCGAACATCGGAACCCTTAGAACTTATCGTAACTTGAGTTCCTTCGGTCTTTACCGGTTGGTTGTCTTGGGCCAAGCCGAGGAGTGGCAGGGCCATTAGGGATATAAGTAGGACAGCTTTGGTCATGA
>JADLGZ010000150.1 GCA_020849075.1 Fimbriimonadaceae bacterium
GGCGGTACCATTGAGCGCGTCTCGCAAGCAGAGTGGGAAGCATCCCACTCCAGCCACGAGACGAGATTGACTTGAGACTCGTCCCAGAAATCGGCATTGATCTAGGCACCGCTAATTTGCTCGTCTACCGGCGGGGCAAAGGTATTGTGCTGAATGAGCCCACCGTCGTTGCCATTAGCACGAGTAATGGCAAGGTTCTGGCCGTGGGGATCGAGGCTCGGGAAATGCTCGGTCGAACACCCGGCAATATCAAAGCCATCCGCCCAATGCAGGAAGGGGTTATCGCTGACTACCGAACCACGGTAAAGATGTTTGAGTATCTTCTGGAGAAGACCTGCGGTTCTCGTCGATTTTTTAAGCCGGTGGTTCTGGTATGCGTGCCGAGCGGGGTCACGAATGTGGAACGCCGGGCGGCTATCCAAGCCGCCAAGGCAGCGGGTGCCGGCCAGGCCATGACGATCGAAGAACCGATGGCGGCCGCAATCGGTGCCGGCCTTCCAATTAGCAGCCCGGGTGGCAATATGGTTGTTGATATTGGCGGCGGCACAACGGACATCGCGGTGATTTCGCTGGGAGGGATCGTGCTCAGTGAGAGCATTCGTGTGGGTGGAAACAAGCTAGATGAGGCCATCATCCGCCACATTCGAAACACGTACAATCTACAGATCGGTGAACCGACTGCTGAGGAGGTGAAGGTTAAGATCGGATCGGCCTTCCCACTGGAGCAGGAGTACCGCATGGAGATTCGCGGGCGAGATCTGGTGGCTGGTCTACCCAAGACGGTCGAGATCAGTAGCGAGGAGATTCGGGATGCCCTCAGTGATCCCGTTCGAGAGATTGCCGAGAAACTTTGTCAAGTGCTGGAAGAGACCCCTCCTGAATTGAGTAGTGACATTATTGAGCGGGGCATCGTCTTGACAGGTGGAGGTGCCTTGCTAAAGGGTCTAAACCAACTGTTGCAAAGTGTGACGGATATTCCCGTACACGTGGCCGATAACGCAATGAATTGCGTTGCCGTAGGGACAGGACGTGCCCTTGAACACCTTGACCAAATCCGCGCGAGCGGCGCCGTGAGCGATATCTAATGATGAAGTTTGTCCCCGTCATCCTTTTCATTGCGACAGTCGCCACCGGGCTAGCCAAGGACACCCCAATGACGCAGGCTGAGGCTGACCATTCGATTCGGAAAGCGTGCACTCATTTGAAGCAAGTATTGGGCCTACCGGATGCCAAGGTTACGGTTTCTACATCTTCGGCACCGCTAAATAGAGAGCAGTTCTTAGACCGACTGACAGTACTGTTTTCCTATATCAAGCCAAAGATACGACAAAACGTACGCCCTTCAAGTCTAGAGATCAAGGGGCTTGCTACTGGCCTCTCAGTGCCGCGCGAGAAAACATTGAGATCCCTTGTGAACTTTGGGTTGGTCTCGCCCGATAGTCTGCTCGTTAAGACGAACCAAACACGCTTTACACCGCGAGAGTTTGGTCAGATTCTGGGTGGCTTTCTTGCCAGGACTATGGATATCACGATGGTGCTAGATCCAAAGTATAGTCCTGAATTGATGCCAGATTAGCCTCATATTGGCATACGTTTTGCTCCAAAGTATTGTACAAAGTACATTGGATTTGCTATGAACCACACGTTATTGCCTCGCCGCAGCCTCTCACTCGTTGCCAGCATCCTTGTTGCAGGCGCGTCCCATGCCCAGTCTTGGCACGTACGGCCCATCTCCGAACCGCCTGCGTCCCAAGTTAATCCGGTGATGCAATGGGTCAAGGAGTACGAGACAGCTGAAGTTTCGTACAGCGAACTTCGGGCCGCCCTAAGGAACGCGCCGAAGCAACTGTTTGGCTTGAGCGAGCAGCCCGGGGTTGAACTGTTGCTTCCGACTCCAACCGGTATTCAACGCTTTCATGTTTGGGAAAATGACCTCCTGAGCCCCAGGGTTCAGGCTACGGTTCCCGGCCTTCGGACGTTTAGCGGACAAGGAATTGATGACCCAAGCGCGTCTGTTCGGTTCGAATTCGGCTACGGGAGCTTTCGGGCGATGATCATGGGAACCGATGGTTACACCTTCATTGAACCCATGAAGTTCAAGAATGATGGAACGTACTTCTTCTACGATCGAAAGAACTCCATGCGGCAGCCGGGGTGGTTCTGCAAGACGGAGGATAAGGGGAACACGCTCCCGTTCTTCGATACCCAGCAGGGAAGCACGGGCTTCGAAGGACAACGCAATACAGGGACAAATCTTTGGACGTTCCGGCTCGCCCTAAATTGCACAGCCGAGTACTACACAGCTGCCGGCGGTACGACAACGGCGGCTGTATCTCGCATGACGACTTCTGCAAATCGAGTTGATGGAGTTTATGAGAAGGAAATGGCTATTTCCCTCAACTTGGTCTTAGCTAAGGTTTTCACAAATCCAGCGACCTTTGCCAATAACAATGGCGGCACAATGCTTGGCCAGAATCAAACGCAATGCGACCTTGATCCCGGTAATGCAAACTACGATATAGGTCACGTCTTCAGCACCGGTGGTGGTGGTATTGCCGGGCTAGGTGTCGTTGGGATCACGGGCAACAAGGCCCGGGGGGTTACCGGCAGTCCAAGCCCCGTGGGCGATTCCTTTGACATTGACTACGTGGCCCACGAAATGGGGCACCAGTTTGGTGGCGACCACTCCTTCAACGGAGTAACTGGTAGCTGTGGTGGTGGTAACCGAAACCGAGCGACGGCTTGGGAACCCGGCAGCGGCAGCACGATCATGGCGTACGCGGGCATTTGCGGATCGGAGGACGTTCAGCCCCATTCTGATCCGTATTTCCACGTCGGCAATATCATTGAGATCTTGCCCTACCGAGTCGCCGCTCGCGGTGGTGTCTCATCCGCAACTACCAACATCGTTCCGGTGGTCAACGCAGGGTCTGATTATACTATCCCGCCCAATACGCCATTTAAGCTGACGATGTCAGCAACCGACGGCAACAGCGACCCCCTAGTCTTCCAATGGGATGAATTGGATGTACCAGCCTCGGGAACGGCAAATCAAGGTTCAACAACGGCGACGACGACAAATACGTCGCGTCCCCTTTTCCGGTCGTACAATCCAACAACCAATCCCACCAGGTACTTCCCGAGTCAAGGCTTGGTGCTCGCGAATAACTTTACGCATCAGCATGAATTTGTTCCGAATGTGGCTCGTACGATGATTTTCCGAGCCGTAGCCAGGGACAACCGAACAACGGGAGGCGGTACCGCCTGGGATTCGGCCGTGATCACGGTAAGCGGAACTTCAACCTTCGCCGTATCCTCACCGAACACCAACATCACCTGGAATCGCAATAACTTGTTTAATGTGACTTGGAATACGGCTAATACAACGGCAGCACCGTTCAATACGAGCCAAGTGCGGATCTACCTGAGCACGAACAGCGGAGGTAGCTACTTTACGAATCCGCCGACGGCTACCCTATTGGCAACAACGGCGAACGACGGTTCAGAAACCGTCAGTATGCCATTGAATACGCCAGGTGGATCGACCGCCCGAATCTTTGTTGAGGCAGTAGGGAATGCATTTTTTGACGTTTCCAACGTGAACTTCACGATCTCCACTACTAACGCGACGCCGACCTTGGCGGCGATTGCCAACCAGACGATTAATGAAATGTCGCTTTGGACATACTCAATGGTCGGGAGCGACACAGATACAGCACAGTCTCTCGCCTACAGCTTGGTCAGTGGACCAACAGGGATGTCGGTTAATGCTGGTTCCGGTCAGATAAGTTGGACTCCGACAGAGGCACAGGGCCCAGGATCGTATCCAGTAACCGTAAGGGTTAGTGACAATAACCAACCGACGCCGGCCGTAGCCGATCGGTCGTTCACGATCAATGTCCTTGAGGTTGGAAGTACGGTGACCGGTACAGTTAACTTCAACAGCTATATTCCATCTGAAGTCGGCAAGCAGGTATTAGTCCAGGTCGGCCCAAATGGCAACTCGTCTATCTTGGAAAGCGGAACTGTGACCCTGGGGAGCGGTAATAGCTTGAGCTATGTCTCGAACCTGCCAAATGGCACCTATCGCGTGTATGTAACGAGAAACTACTACCTGCGACGCCGGATATCGAATGTCGTCCTTACGTCGGGAAGCAGTGTCAATGCCGGCACCTTCAACCTGATCTGTGGTGATGCCGATAACTCGGGTGAAATTGACGCCGCTGACATTGACGTCGTCATCTCGAACTTTGGCAATTTCACCGACCCTGGTGACATTGATGGAAGCGGGGAAGTTGATGCAACGGATATTGATTTAGTGATCGCGAATTTTGGGTCTGTAGGCGACTAGTGACTTTTCGGGGATTCGGTTTCACCACAGGCATGTGGCTGAGCGGACTCTGCTGGGGGCAGGTCCTTCAATCCGAAGGATTTGAGTCCTTTACAACTGGGGAGCTTCAAGGGCAAGCCGGATGGCTTGCCCTTCCAGGCGGGAGCCTGTTTGACGTGATGCCGGGCATGGTCGAGGTTACGACGCTCATGGCTAAGTCTGGGGCTAAGAGCGTTCGCTTGCGGTCCGATCTTCTCGTCAACGGTGAATCCCTATTTGCGTTCAAACCTCTGGGTACTCCTGTGGGGAATTCGAGTAGCCTCGTCATTTGTGACTTCTGGATGGCCTCGCAAGGTAGCGCAGCGGCGCGCTTTGGTGGTGCAAGCTACAGCTCCACCGGTGACTTTCTGGCTTCAGTGACAGCTGAGGCAGAGCAGGGGTCGGTGATGGCAAGCTGGCTATCTACTCCCGTGGGAACGATAGTCCCCCAGAACTGGAACCGAGTGACGGTGGTCCACAATATGGCTGCCAATCAGGTTGTTGCCTACATGAATGGTCAAGGCCTAGGGTCGGTGTCAGGGAACTTTCTCCCCGCTAACTTTAGTGACATGGACTTCTATGCCGACGGGGGAGGAGCTTCTCAGTCATTCTTCGACGATATTTCGATCGAAAAGACGGGCCTTGGCGTGATTCGAGGACATCTTGAGTTGGGCGACTATATCGCCCCACCTCAAGGTGTTCCAACAGAAGTCAGCATCAATGATGCGGCTACTGGATCTCCCATCTTGGTGTTGCCGCTCTTACTTAGGGCAGACGGCATGATTTCCGTCAGTACTGGTTTGCGCGGAACGTTCGATGTTCGATTCAAGCCTTGGCACTGGGTCTCAAAGACTTTCAACAATGTCGAGATTAGCGACTTGGGAGCCCACTTCCTGGACTATTCAGCAACCAATGGGGATGCCGATGGATCTGACGAAGTTGACGCTGCTGACATTGATGCGGTGATTTCAGCATTTGGTCTGACTGGCCTCCCCAACAATATCCGAGAAGATGTTGACGGTTCCGGTGAGGTTGATGCCGTTGACATTGATATTGTCATTGGGAACTTCGGCGCCGCCGGCGACTAATCCCCTTGGGGTCATCTTGAGAAGGTAGATCCTTGGGCTGCACCATCTCGACCTCCTTTCCATTCCAACTCGGAACCGGGTTATTGATGTCCTTGTGGTGGCTCAATGCTTTGCGCACGGCGTTGCGAACCTTCTCATTGACGGCTTCAACGTTCTCGAAGTCCAGTTTCTCAGGTTCATTCATTGAGGCATCCACTGCTGGGCAATCCGATGATATTTCTGCGACTGAGGGCTCGCTTTTACCTCAGATCCACGACCCCAAGCGATCAGTCTCGGATCGGCGATACTCGAATTATCGTACACTTTCCAGGTGTCCACGAGGGGTTGGTAGGTTGAAAAGAAAAGTTCGATGCCTGCGCGATACCGACGGCGGATCGTCTCTTCCGGAACATCGTGACCGCCCGCGCGCACCCGAGCCTTGACACGTTCCACCGCCAGATCGTCACTTGGCATATACAAGAACAAGAGATGACATTCAAAGCCCCATTCGCGGAGTCGCGCGATACGGGGGGCGAGTTTCTTGGTAGCGAGCGTCGTTTCAATCGCAAAATCCTTCCGATCTCGCTCGAGCTGCTCCATTCGTGAAATCAGGATTCTTCCCGCCCTGAGATCAGCGGTGGTGCTATGTTGGCCGCTAAGTTCTTGGGCGATCATGTCGGCATTGATGAAACTCATGCCTTCGGGCAGGAGGAGCTCGGCGCATGTGCTTTTCCCCGACCCATTTGGGCCGGCGATGATCACAGCCTGAGGGTGTTCGGATGGAGCCATAGATCAAGGACAGCAAATAGAAATACGCCGATTGAGACATATCCGTTCAGGGTGAAAAAGGCGATGTTAACTTTGCTGAGGTCGTGCGACTTTACAAGGCTTTGCTCATAGGCCAAGAGAGCGGCTGCAAAGCCTACGCCGATCAGATAGAAAACCCCAGTGTCAAATAGGATGCCTGCGGATACTAACGAGATGACGGTGACAACGTGGCACAGGCGACTGATCAACAATGCTCTCGAGCGACCAAACCTTGCCGGAATGCTTTGCAAGCCGTGATCGCGGTCGAAGTCGTCGTCCTGAAGCGAGTAGATGATGTCAAAGCCTGCCGTCCAGCAGGTCACCGCAACGGTCAGGGCTACAATGGCTGGATTAAGGCTGCCCCGGACGCCAATCCATGCTGCCGCCGGGGCAATGCCTAGACTGAACCCCAGAACAAAGTGACAAAGCCACGTGAACTTCTTTGTTAGGCTATAGCCCAGCGTGAACAATAGGGCGACCGGGGAGAGGATCAAGGCAAGCGGATTGAGCATCGCCGCGGCACCAAGGAACAGCAGAATCGAAATCGCGAGGTAAAGGTTAGCGGTACGAAGAGCGAGAAGGCCTGCCGGAATGGCCCGCATGGACGTTCTCGGGTTTTCGGAGTCAATATGTCGGTCCGCGATGCGGTTAAAGGCCATTGCGGCAGTTCGGCAGCTGACCATCGCGATCACGATCCACAAGAACTTGTCCCAGCCTGGCCAACCATGGGCGGCCCACATCATTCCGATCATCGCGAAGGGGAGGGCGAAGATTGAATGCTCAATCTTCACCATCTCAAGGAAGGTGCGAAGGGACTTCACGCGTTACAGAAAGAGGCCGCTATTCTTCGGAAGGAAAGCGACCGCCTTTGGGAAGGGTCGGACATTGAAGAGTTCCACGAGGTCCAATGGGCTTCCATCCGCGTAGCGAACATCAGCTCCAAGTTCATTCGCAATGCACATCGTGGCAGCGGAATCGTAAAGCGCGGCCTTGTCGCTCAGCATTGCCCGAAAGATGCCCTCAATGAACATCGTTGAATCAGCCACGAAGGCGCCAAGGTAGCGGTGCTTACCGGGAAGGTTCTGCCTTCCGTAGCGATCGGAAGTCAGGTCTCCATAACTGACAAGCTCCGTAGATTCTATGGCACCCGGGCGAATCGCAGCCAGAGGTCGTCCATTTACAGCCGCGCCGATCCCCATCGCACCCGCGTAGGTTTTGCCGAGGTCTGGCATCGCAATCACACCAAGCTGTGCTTGGCCATCGTGGATATAACCAACCGAGATGCCCCAATGTGGCGATCCGTAGCGATAGTTGCTGGTGCCATCAATCGGATCAAGTGCCCAGAGCCCTCCAGTACCAGGTTCCGAAAAGCCTTCTTCCTCTCCCCATACGGTTGAACCTGGAATTAAGTTAGGTAGCCTCTCTCGGAAAAAGCGTTCAATCTTTCGGTCGGCGTTGGTGACGATGCTACCGTCCACCTTCAGTTCAGGGCCGAGATCTGCCTTGGTCGCAAGCGCAATTTCTGCCGCTTCCTTCACCCAAGCGACAAGTTGAGGAAGGTACTGGGCAGGCACGGTTCAATTATAGTCGCTAGGCGGCTCCGAATGGGCTCCGTCATAATGCGATAGGCATGTCGGAAGAAAAGTCTCTGCGAGAGATTAGGTTGGATAAGCTCGAGCGATTGCGCGAGCTCGGGCTCGATCCGTATGCGGTTGAGCGGTTCGAGCGCACGCATTCGCCTCAGGAAGTGCTAGATCAATTCGAGTCGCTATCGGGCGACGTGAAAGTTGCGGGGCGCGTGCACAGCTATCGGTTGATGGGTAAGGCAGGCTTTGCCCATATCAGCGATGGCGACGGAAAGATCCAAGGCTACTTTCGGCGCGACGACATGGGTGAGACCCTTTGGGAGGCTTATAATCTTCTCGACATTGGCGATCATATCGGCATCATTGGCGAGCCATTTGTCACAAAAACCGGCGAGCGGTCGATCCATGTCAAGAGCTTTGTGCCGATGAGCAAGAGCCTGCAGAACCTGCCGCTGGGCAAGGAGAAGGATGGGCAGCAGTGGTATGGCCTGAGCGATGTCGAGCAGCGCTATCGGCATCGGCACCTCGACTTGGTCGCCAATCCCGAGGCGCGACGCGACTTAGTGAACCGGTGCAAGATCGTGAGTTCGGTACGGCGTTTCATGGACGGGCGCGGTTATCTCGAAGTCGAGACGCCGATGCTGCAATTCCAGGCTGGCGGCGCGGCTGCGCGGCCATTTCTCACGCATTACAACGCTTACGACACCGAGGTCAAGCTCCGCATTTCGTTGGAGCTTTATTTGAAGCGCTTGATTTGCGGCGATCTTTCGAAGGTGTATGAGATTGGGCGGGTGTTTCGTAACGAGGGTGTCTCTAATCGCCACAATCCCGAGTTCACTCTTCTCGAGTATTACGAGGCGTACTCCAATCTGGAGGACATCATGGAGTCGGTCGAAGCCATGTTCCGGCACGTCGCGCTGGAGGTTTTCGGCACGACGGTGGTGTCCATACCGGGCAAGGAGGGCGAGATTGATGATGACGGCGTGCCCGGCGTTGAGCTTGATTTCGGTAAGCCCTGGGCGCGCGTGGACATGATGGAGGCGATCGAGATGCACACTGGCCTCCAGTTGGCTGACTTCGCCGACCTAGAAACCGCGAAGGCGGCCGTGAAAGAGCGTCAAGTTAGCAACCCAATCACCGGCAAGCAGATTGTCCTCGATGGCGAGCGCAATCTGGGCGGGCTAATCGAGAAGTTGCTTGAGGTGTTTGTCGAGCCGACCCTGCAACAGCCTACTTTTGTGGTGGGCTATCCGCTCGAGACGTCGCCGCTCGCAAAGCACGATCCTAACCGCAAGGGCTTCACTCGCCGTTTCGAAGGCTATGTGCGGGGCAGGGAAGTCTGCAATGCATTTTCCGAGATCAATGATCCGATTGATCAGCGCGCACGGTTTGAGCAGCAACTACGCGAAGCTGCAAAGGGCGATGACGAGGCGCACCCGATGGACGAGGAGTTCATCTATGCGTTGGAGGCGGGCATGCCGCCGTGCGGCGGATGTGGCATCGGTCTCGACCGCATGGCCATGCTCCTCACCGGCGCGGACGTCGTGCGCGAAGTGCTGCTGTTTCCGTTGATGAAGCCGGAATAAATAACCCTACCAAGGCTGGATCGGGAGGGTCCGAAAAGGATATTGCGCTACCACTTGAGTGATTTCAGCTGATTGGCCGTTTGCGCGAATGAACCCAACATTGCTTGTAGCGCTGGTCTCGTTATTCACTGCGGATGAATCGAGGGACGATCAAGGCCCCCTGTGATGTCCCCAAAAGTGCAGATTTCTCAAAAATGACCAACTGACTAAACTGAAAGTATTGTACTATATTAGGACTATGGTCACAGCAAAACATGCACAGTACTCATGCGCCATGATGTTGCCGCTGGCTGCGCTTGTTCTGGGTGTCCTGACCCCAGTTGTGCATGCCAATCCGTCTCCGCTTCCGCTATGCGGCAAGTTCATTCGGAAGCACAAGTACACTGAGATCGTCGGCCGCAATGATGGCGGTGACTGTAGTTCGGCTCCCTACATTCACTTCCGATACAACCGCACAATCACGCAAGACATTTACGAGGGTGGATACAAGTATTATTGCGGACCATGGGCATATATGAATCAGTGCACAAATACGTATGTTGATGATTTTCCGGATTGCCCCGGCCCAACTTGTACTTCACCCTAAGTCTAACATTGACCCCTGGGGCTTGCGAATGAGGAAAGCACTGGGCTTCACGCTGATGGAAATGTTGGTGGTGATCGCCATCATCGTCGTTATTGCGGCGCTTCTCTTTCCTGTGTTCACCCAGGCCAAGATTCGTGCGTTTGAGACGACAGAGAATAGCAATCTTCACCAACTCGGTATTGCGCATGGTCTGTATGTGGCCGATAACGACGATCAAACGCCCGGCTCCAGCATGCACGTAATTGGGGCGAAATACGCGCCACCCATCGTGGCGGCTTCTCCCCTAGACCCTTTTCGTTTGGGGTGGGCCAATGAGAACCGGAGCCCGGGGCAAGGAACGACGCAATACAAGGACTCTTTCATTGCCCTTGCCGATTGCGCTGGGGACATGTTTTTTGAAGAGTTTCGCGCCTCTCAAAATGGAGGGTGGCTCATCTCAGCCGGTGCGCAACTTGCCCGCTATGGTGCGGGTGTTGAACTCAGGCCTGTTCCCTACAAGCGGCTAACGTTTTCCGGTGGGCTGGTCAAGCGAGTATTCCCTGTGGGCGCGACAGGAGATATCTTCATGGATCGGTGTTTCTCGGACGACAAGGTCATTCCAGATACTCCGCATGCACAACGATGAACACCATTCGGTTCGTTTTGCTCACTGGGCTTTTGTTTAGAGGCGGTCTTGCCCTTTACTTGCATCTTAGCGGATTCTATGACACGGCTCGCTTACCGGCGGTGGCGTTGATGCAAGCTTCGTGTCTCCTTGCTGTCGCCCTTTCCCTTCAAAACCAAAGAGTTCATTCGGGCATCGCAACTTGCATAGGTTCGTTAGCCGTTGCAACGCTGGCTCACACCATCTCAATGCCGAGTATGACTAACTTTGACGCCGCTATTGCCCAGACATCAGAAATGAGTATTCCGATGACTGCCATGGTGCTGTTAAGCCTTCATTTGAACGGTAGAATCAAGACAGTTGCCGCTCATGAGGTGGCGCATGCTCAGGCCGCAAAAGAACATGTGGGTCTTTCTAGCCCTTCACAACGATTGGACGCTCGCGTCCGACGCCATCATCCGCCTCGTCGCCGCGCAGGGGATTGATTTGCTGAAACTGGTAACCGAGGCGGTGCGCAGGCCGGGGACTCGGATGAGGCAGATTCCGATCCCGGACTACTGGGAGATCGCAGGGCGGTTTAGGCTGGATAAGTCGGCAAGTCGGAAGTCGGTGAGTCGGTGAGTCGGTGAGTCGGTGTGGCCCGGGTTCCGAATCAAATGCACTGACTTACTGGCCTACCGACTCACCGACCTTCACTCTGCACCAGTGGTACACTTCCCATCGGATCGGGGCATGGCGCAGTTTGGTAGCGCGCTTATCTGGGGGGTAAGAGGTCGTGGGTTCAAATCCCGCTGCCCCGACCAATATACGGATCAATTGATCTTCCAACGGAACTCTTGCAAGAAGCGTCCTTCTCGTTGTCCGTGCCACACCTCGAAATCTTTGGCAGCGGTCAGCGTAAATAGAGCAACCGAGTTCTTCCTCCGGGCCAAAATATGCGTCATCGGAACTTCATTTCCCTTTTCGCCCGTTGTGATACGCCGCACCAAGACTGACTCAGTACTTGCCGGAACGAAGGATATCTCGTCCAGTTCAGGCTTCTTCTTGTCACCAGGCAAGTCCTTTAGGATGGCCTCTTTCAGCTTGCCATAAAGGGTCTCCGCGGAGTTTACGCCCTCGTACACATCGGCCGCTACGGAGTACTCGCGGTCTTTTGCAGCGGCTCGGCACTTATAAGCCTTGCCTCCATCAAGATCAACAACCTTCACCGAATCGAACGCAAATGGAATCCACACGCTGAATGTAGCGAATTCAACATGCCGAAAGCCATGATCGGCCTTGGCGGGATAGCGCGGATAGGTTTGCTGGGTCAAGACAGCAACGGCTAGAAGCGGCGCAAGCATCATTGAATATGACGTGTA